>RGZZ01000127.1 GCA_010028905.1 Pseudomonadota bacterium
TCGTCGGCGCTCTTTCCCACCCTGGCCGAGGCTGACTCGTTCGAGGAGCGGTGGCGGGTGACGCGCAAGGCCCTGCTTGCGAGCCTGGGTGTCAGCGCCCTGCTCTGTGGGGTCGCCGCGCTGCTTGCGCCCACGGTCATCCGGCTGCTGGTGGGACCGGCCTACCTGCCGGCGGTGGAACCGCTCATGTGGCTGCTTCCGGGCGTGGTGGCCTACGCGGCCTGCAGCGTGGTCTCAACCGCCCACGCCGCGTCAGAGCACACGGTGCTGATGATCGTGCCGGCCATCGTGGTCGCCGCGCTCAACGTGACCATCAATCTCGTCTTGATCCCGCGCTACGGCATCACGGGCGCGGCGGCGACCTCGAGCCTCACCTACATCTTGTGGCTGCTCGCCGCACTGGCCTACACGGCCTACTACCGGCGCCACCACGCAGCGGCCATGGACGCTCGCCGCGGAGCAGAGCGCTCATCGCCCTCGGCGGCGGACTAGCGCCCCAGCAGGCGCTTGTACATCGCTCGAGCCATGCCCGTCATGCGGCGCACGAGGCTCGGCCGGCGGGGGGCGCCATAGTCGACGGTGATCGTGGCTGGCTCGGCAACCTGCTCGGCAAGCATGATTCCCGTCCTTCCGCTGCGCCCCATGAGGAAGGCGCAGGCGGGGTAGGCGCTTCGCAGGCCTTCCCAGTGCGTCGCGAACTCGGCTGTGCTTCGCGCGATCACGCAGAGCGCGCCAGTCGCAGAGAGGTGGCCCGCGATGTCGAGCAGCTTCGTGGGCCCGTCGCTGCCCAGCATGGAGGTGCGCACCAGGGCCAGATCGACCTTGAACGGGGCGGGAAGCGAGCCTGCAAGCCGTGTGAATCCGGTCGAAGGGTCGCCCGTGACGAGGCGGGTGTAGCCTACATATCCCACCTCGCGCAGCAGCACGAGAACGTCTTCGGGGCAGCGCCGCTGCCAGTCGTCGATGACGTAGATCTCGAGCCCTGGATTGGTGGCGGCCACCAGGGTCGACAGGCACGACTCTTCCATGCCGTACTCCACGAACGTGAACGGCGGACGGCGCAGGCTCTGGGCCGCCAGGGCGCAGGCCGCCTCCCACTCTGGCGCCGAGGTCATCGCGAGTCCGGCATTCCAGGTCACGTGCTTCATCACCTCGGGTCGGGTCGCGGCGCGTTTCGCTTCGGCAACGCTCAGCCTCGCGGGCGGGGCGCTTCGGATCTCGACCTTTGGACTCGAAGGGTCGGACTGCTGCTCGGCGATGGGGGCGTCGGCCATTCCCCACCCTTCGGGGTTCACCCGCATCTCACGCGCCACGGTGCGAGGGTTCACACCGCCGGGCCAAAGCCCGCGCTTGTTGGTGGGCCAGTGCTCTTGATGGAAGGCGCCCACCCCCAGGCACGACAGGTCGATCCAGCCGTAGCGCTGGGTCACCCGCATGGCGAGGTCTGCGTCTGACCAGCCGTTGAGGGTGAGCTTCTCGTCGAAGGCCCCCACCTCGTACCAGCGGTCGCGGTGCATGAGCAGGCCCGCGCTGCTGCCCCCGAGGCCGGAGAGCGCCTGCTCACGGGGAATCACCCCCGCGGCACGGGAGAGGTAGGGCTCCCACGCCTCGAGCACGAGCTCGTGCTGACAGGTTTCGAAGGGCACGTGATAGCGGCTGAAGAGCATCAGGTTGCGCTCGAGGTCGAAGGGCGCGGGCACGCGCCCGGCAAGCGCGTCGACGAGGTTGCGCAGCGCGAAGCGTGGCACCAGGCTGTCGGCGTCGAACAGCATGAGGAAGCGCCCTCGTCCGCGACGCAGCGCCACATTGGTGGCGACTACGGGGCAGAACCGCTCTCCCGCAACGGCACGCGGCACGTGGAAGAATCGCGTGATGAGCGCGGCTTCGGGGGTGAGGGGCAGCACCTGCGACAAGGGTACCTCGCTTCCCCAGTCGGTGACCAGCAGCTCGACCTCGTCGAGAAGCCCCAGCTGGGCAAGGTTGCGGGCCGCGAAGTTCAGGCACGACGTGATGCGGTACTTGAAGTTTCCCATGTAGTCGTCATTGCGTCCGGTCACCACCATCGACAGTACGGGTTCGTTCTCGCGCCGATCCATGCTTGCCTCGCTCTCCTCGGGCCACCGTTCGTCCCGCGCCATGAAGGCCCCTGCGTTCCCCCCGTCATGGCCCTCGGGCGCGTGAAACATTTCGCGTGCCAGGGTGTCTATTCAGCCATCACTGCTTCACGTCGGAGGATACAGCGTGCGTCGCTTCGCGCTAGCAGCGCTTCTCTTGTCTGCCGCCCTTGTGCTGCTTGCGCCCTCGACGGCGTGTGCGGCGCCCGCCAGCGACCCTGAGAACGAGATCTCGCATCTGCTCAATCGAATCGGTTTCGGACCTCGCCCGGGAGACATCGAGCGGGTGCGCGCCATCGGCACCGAGCGCTACATCGATCTGCAGCTCCATCCGGAGCGCATCGACGATTCGGCTTGCGATCGCCGGCTCGAGGGTCTGCGGTCGCTGGCGATGTCGTCCGCTGACATCGTGCGCACCTACCCGGGCGCGGCGCTCGTGAGCCGGATCGAGAAGCGCGCGGAGAGCGGAGACGAACGTGCCCGAAAGCTGCTGGCGTCGCTCGTCCCCGTAGACGAGCGGGGCAACCCCCGCGACGTGCTCGTCGATCTTGCGTCGCAGAAGCTGATACGCGCCGTGCACAGCGAGCGCCAGCTGCAAGAGGTCATGGTCGATTTCTGGATGAACCACTTCAACATCTACTGGCCCAAGGGGCAGGACAAGGTCTATCTGACCGCGTTCGAACGAGACGTGATCCGCCCTCGTGCGCTCGGCCGATTTCGTGAACTGCTCAACGCCACCGCGCACAGCCCGGCCATGCTCGTCTATCTCGACAACTGGCTCTCCACCGTAGAGACGGCCATGACCGCCGACGGCAAGCGCAAGCCAGGGCTCAACGAGAACTACGCTCGCGAGATCATGGAGCTGCACACCCTCGGCGTCGACGGAGGCTACACCCAGCGCGACGTGGTGGAGGTCGCCCGCTGCTTCACCGGGTGGACCATCGGGCGAGCGCGTGGGAAGGCGGGGGCAGGCGCGACGGAGACCGGTTCCAGTGATTTCGTCTTTCGCACCCGCATGCACGACAACGGGCAGAAGGTGGTTCTGGGAAGCACCATCGCCGCCGGCGGTGGGGAGGGCGATGGGCTCGCAGTCATTGACCTGTTGTCGCGAGACCCTCACACCGCGCGCTTCATCAGCTTGAAGCTGTGCCGTCGCTTTGTCTGCGACGAGCCTTCGAAGGCGCTGGTGGAGCGAGTTGCGGGCGTGTTCCGCAAGACCGATGGCGACATTCGCGCGGTGGTGCGGGCCATCATCACCTCCCCGGAGTTCCGCTCACCCAAGGTGCGGGCGGCGAAGATCAAGACGCCCTTCGAGCTCGTGGCCAGCGCCATTCGCGCGGTGAACGGTGAGACGCAAGGCGGCCTGCCACTGGCCAACACGCTGCGCACCATGGGAATGCCGCTCTACCTCTGCCAGCCTCCCACGGGATATTCAGACCTTGCGCAGGCTTGGGTGAGCAGCGGCGCCCTGCTCGAGCGCATGTCGTTTGCCGTGGCCCTGACAGAGGGGCGCGTGCGCGGGGTGACGGCCCATCCCGAACCGATCCTCGCAGAGCTGCCCACCGAGGTCAACGCCATGGTCGAGACCCTGGGGCGGCGCCTCGTGGGGCGCCCTCTCAGCGAGGAGACATCGACAACCCTGCGCAAGACGGTGGGTGAGGCGCCGGCCTCGAACCGGGTTCGTCAGACGGCGGGCTTGATCATCGGCTCGCCGGAATTCCAGCGCAGGTAGCCTGCGGAAGGAGCACAAGAAGATGCGGCGACCAGACGATACCGCTGTGCACGAACACGACGGGTGCGGGGCCTGCGAGGCGGAGCTGGCCTTCACGCCCCCGAGCCTCACCCGCCGCGTCTTCTTGCGCAGCGGCGCCATGGCGCTCATCGGCGCGGCGATGCTTCCCGGGTTCCTCACCCGCGCGGCCGTGGCGGCGGGAAGCCAGAGCGGTCGTCGCGGCCGCGTTCTCGTGACGGTGTTCCTGCGCGGGGCGGTCGATGGCCTGAACATCGTGATCCCGTATCGTGAGCCCGAGTACTATCGCTTGCGCAGGAGCGTCGCGGTTCCCGCACCCCGCACAGGCGGCGGCGACGAGACCGCCCTCGATCTCGACGGAACCTTTGGCCTGCACCCGGCGCTCGCGCCCCTGCAGGCGCTCTATCAGCAGCGCCACCTCGCCTTCATCCTCGCCACCGGATCGCCGGACCCCACCCGTTCGCATTTCGACGCACAGGACTACATGGAGTCGGCGGCGCCCGGCAACAAGAGCATCAGCGATGGCTGGCTCAACCGCATGCTTGCGGCCCAGAAGCTCTCTCACGAGACGCAGTTCCGCGCCGTATCGATGAGCACGTCTGTGCCCCGGTCGCTTCAGGGGAGCCGTGGGGCCCTGGCCATCCCCGACGTGCGATCGTTCGGGGTGCGCGGCGGCGGCGCCGCGATGCAGAAAGGCTTCGAGGGAATGTACGAGAGCGGCGTGCACGATGTGCTGCACGGCACCGGACGAGAATCGTTCGAAGCGGTCGATGCCTTGCGCAAGCGGCTGGGCAGCCAGCCCTACGCGCCGTCCAATGGCGCGACCTACCCCACGGCCCCGTTCGGTCGGCAGATGCAGCAGGTGGCCCAGCTCATCAAGGCCGATCTCGGCGTCGAGGTGGCCTCCACCGATATCGGGGGGTGGGACACGCATGCCAATGAGGGCGGTTCCAAGGGCCAGCTGGCCAACAACCTGCGCATCCTCGGTCAGACCCTGGCAGCGTTCGCTCAGGACATGGGCGATGGCATGGAAGACATCATCATTCTCACCATGTCTGAGTTCGGGCGCAAGCTCGAGGAGAACGGCAGCGGAGGCACCGACCACGGTCACGGCAACCTCAACATGATCATCGGGGGCCGGGTGCGCGGCGGGCAGGTCCATGGCCGATGGCCTGGGCTGGCCAGGGAGCAGCTCTTCGAGGGGCGCGATCTCGCGGTCACCACCGATTTTCGCGACGTCTTCGCGGAGGTGCTGACCCGCCACATGCAGTGCCGTGACGCGGCTGCCGTGTTCCCGGGCTACGCAATCAGCCCGTCGCGCTTCCCAGGGGCGTTCGCCTGAGGCTCAGCGCGGTTCGAGCTTGACCACTCGCTCGATGGTCATGTCTCTTCCGGCCTCCGGGATGTGCGTGATCACCTTCTGCCAGGTGACCTTCACCTTGCGGCCCTTGAAGCTCTCTGGGTTCTCCGCGACCTGTTCGAGCATGCCACCGGCCTGGCCGATGAAGAACGAGCGTGTCGTCCCCTTCGCGTCCTTCACGACGAGATGCATGTAGTCACCCGTCTCGACGTTCACGATGGTTGCGGGGAACGTCGACTGCGAGACGATCTTGTCCTTGGCCCAGGCCGTCGCACCGAGGGAGACAGCCAGGAGAAGCACGACAGAGAGCAGACGCAACGCGCGCATGCGGCCTCCACTGAGAAAGATCAGCAGAAGATCCATCCCTGGTGGCTCTTCTGCTGGGCATCCACCGCCGACTCTGCCGCTGGCTTGACGGGATAGCTCTTCACGTACGCGAGCTGCGCGGCGCCCTGGGGGCTCTTCGGGTTCATGTAGTGGTGCACGAGCTGATCTTCGACCTTGCTCATCGGCACGCCCTGCTGACGTTCGAAGATGCCAGACATGACGCCCGTGCGACCGGCGCCCGCGGCGCAGTGCACGTACACCGGACCGCTCTTCGGGTCGGCCATCACGTCGAGGAAGCGCTCGACCTGGGCCGGCGTCGGCACGGTGTTGTCGGTGAAGGGAATCTCGACGAGCTTGAGGCCTGCCCGCTGGCACGCCTCTGCTTCTTGTGACGAGGAGAAGTCGACGTAGCCGTAGTGGTCTTCCACGTCGCGGCAGCGGAGCGTGACCACCGTCTTCACCCCGTGGGCGGACAGCCACTCGAGGCCTGCCTGCGAGGGCTGCGCGCCGCGGTAGAGCCGTCCTTCGGCCACCACGCCGAAGTTGGCCAGGGGCACGTCGAGGTGCTCCTGCGAGACACCCTCGTGCAGGCTGTCAGCGCGTCGGGCGCGTTCGACCTTGTCAGAGGTGGCCAGAATCGACATGGGCACATAATCGGGGTTGCGCGCGTAGAGGCGTCGCCCTTCGCAGAGCAGTGCGCTGACAGCCGCGGTCACGCGCTGACCGGTCGACGCGTCGAGCGCGCCGGGGGCTGATTCGAGAAAGCTGGCGATGTTGCGGTCGAGCGCGTCGGCGTCGACGTCGAGCTTCTTGGGCGCTTCGGCCCGCTTTGCGCCTTGCGCGGTGGGTGTGAACCGGTCGCTCGACGCGCCACCGAGCGGGAACTCGGGGCACAGGGCGGGCTGGGTGATGGCTCGCGCGGCTGACGCCTGCACGGCCGTGGACGAGCGGTGAGCGGAAGTCGATACGAGCATGTTCGAAGTCTAGCAGGCGCGGCTGAAATCATCCTGAATCGACGGAGATCTCACAATGTCAGCCGCGACCAGCGCCGCCGAGGGCGCCGGCGGGGGTCAGGCCTCCTGGGCCGATGCGACGGTCTCGTCGCGCAGCGCAGCGCGCATCGCCATCACGAAGAGGGCGGCCAGTCCCAGCTTCCCCACCGCCAGCGCAAGCAGGAGGTCGCCGAATGGCGCCCCCTGCTGGAAGATCAGCAGGAAGCGGCTGTAGCTGCACGGGTAGATCACCTGTTCGGCCATGAGGGCGGCGGCATAGGTCCAGCCGAACACCTCGAGCTCTCGCGGGCGTTGCAGGGCCAAGGGAAGCAGTGCGGTGAGGGAGAGCGGCCACAGCAGGTACTGGGGCTGGTAGAGCGTGGTCCAGAAGTTCACGGCCAGCAGCAGGGCCTGCCCGGTGAGAATGAAGCGCGATGATTCGCCGCCGCGGGCAACGTGTCGCAGAGGCAGATGCAGGGCGGCAAAGGTGGCGAGCATGCCGAGAAGGCAGAGCAGGCGGGGGAAGGATGGCACCAGCAGGCCGTGGATGCCCCAGGTGTTGGCGTAGGGCGGAGGCCACATGCCCATGAGGCGATAGACGACCATGGCCACCGCGGCGGGAACGCTCTCCACGCCTACGGGCTTGGCCTCGTGAAACTTCATGACATCGCCCATGATGCCCAGCGGGCTGCCCCCCAGGCTGAACAGCGCCAGCGCGAAGAACACCGAGACGGCGAGCCCGCTCAGCACAGGTCCGATCTGCCAGCCCCCGTCGAAGAGCCAGGCAAGCCACGGTGGTGGCGGTTCGCCCTCTCTTGATGCCGGCGCCTGGGGCCGGGGCTTGCGCAGAACAAGCGCGGTGAGCACCAGCGGATACATCTTCGTGAGGATGGCCGCGCCGAGCAGCGCCCCGGCGAGGCGAGGCTTCTCGCGCACCCACGCATACCAGGTGAGAATGACCAGCATGGTGGCGAAGAGCTCGAAGCGGTACATCAGAATGGGCCCCGCTGCCAGGCACAGCCCCGCGAACAGCAGCGCGGAGCGCCGTCCCGCGATCTGGTTGAGGAAGGCCAAATGGAGGCCGAGCAGCAGGGCGTTCATCGACATGAACACATCGTGGTAGGGCGTGGCGGTGACGCGCTCGAGCATGCGGATGAACAAGAACCAGAACACCGCCACGGGGGGGTACTCGCTCCCCTGCAAGGTGCCCTCGACGAACTTTGCAGCGCGTATGCTGAACTCGGTGACATCGGTGGCCAGATGATCGCGCCACATGGGCTGGTGGGCCATGCCGCTGAGCACGGTCGTCACGGTGAAGATGAGCGCCACCAGGGCAACAGGGGAGAGCGCCTCTGTGGGCCACACGAGTGCGGGTAGCGCTGGCGATGCGTCGACGGCGCTTGTCGGGAGCGACTTCTTGTGCTTCTTCACGGGGTCAGCAACCTGCGTGACACGGTCAGTGCCACGCGTCTCCTTTGCTGGGGGATACGCCGTTCAACGCACCCTCCCTCCGCGAGACCATCGGCAGGGAGGCTCGCGGGTGAAATCATCATGGCCGACGCGGCGATGCGGGATGTGCCGATCTCGGCCGTCGCATCGTCTACAGGGCTCAATCGCGATCAGCGAGAACGACAGCGCGTGCAGCCCGTGATCATCGGAGCCGGTCCGGCTGGCCTCACCACAGCGCTCGAGCTCTCGAGGCTCGGGGTCTCGAGCGTTGTGCTCGAGCAAGACCCGGACGTTGTGGGTGGGCTGTCGCGAACCGCCACGCACAAGGGATTCAAGTTCGATATCGGGGGACACCGCTTCTTCTCGAAGAACACCGAGATCGAACGCCTGTAGAGCAACCTTCTCGGAGACGACCTCATCGAGGTCGAGCGCATGTCGCGCATCGTGTATCGCGGCCGTTTCTTCGACTATCCGCTCAACGCATCAAACGCCCTGCGCAACCTGGGCGTGCTCGAGGCGGCGCACTGCATGCTGAGCTACGCAGGGGCGCAGCTCTTTCCGCGCAAGAATGTGACATCGTTCGAAGACTGGGTGTCAAACCAGTTCGGATGGCGGCTCTACAGCATCTTCTTCAAGACCTACACCGAGAAGGTGTGGGGCATGCCGTGGGAGCGCGTGGCAGAGATGCTTCGGGAGGCGGGGTCAGAAGTTCGTCTCGGAGCTGACGTGCGCGGCATCGCGTGGGACGACACCGGCGTCGTGGCGGTCGAGTACCAGCGCGGCAGCGAACGCGTCCGGCTGCCGGCCACGCACGTGATCACGTCGATGGCGCTGCGCCACTTCGTTGAAGCGCTCAGCCCTGCCCCGCCCGCGCACGTTCTCGAGGCCGCGAAGGGGCTGGGCTATCGCGATTTTCTCACGGTGGCACTGGTCGTTGAACAGGCCGACGTCTTTGCCGACAACTGGATCTACATCCACGAACCCGACGTACACGTGGGGCGAATCCAGAACTACAAGAACTGGAGCAAGGACATGGTGCCTGACCCCAGTCAGTCGGTGCTCGGGCTCGAGTACTTCTGCTTCGAGGGCGATGATCTGTGGACGCGCTCGGACGCGCAGCTCATCGAGCTTGCAACGCGTGAGCTCGAGGTGCTCGAGCTCACGCGTGGGGCTCGCGTCACAGACGGTGCAGTGGTTCGCATGCCTCGGGCCTACCCGGTGTACGATGACGGGTATGCGTCGCGGGTGGCCTGCATCCGCGACTTCATCGAGCACCATCTGCCCAACGTGCAGGCGGTGGGGCGCAACGGCATGCATCGCTACAACAATCAAGATCACGCCATGCTCACGGGTCTCCTTGCGGCGCGCAACCTGCGCGGTGAGGGGCCGTTCGACCCGTGGAAGGTCAACGCTGACGCCGAGTACCTCGAAGAGGGGCCGCGCGACGAGGTCCCGGTGGCCTGGGGACCTCCCCCGTCATCGCAGAGTCGCTAGACCGCCTCGGCTTCGAGCATGTCGTTGTCTTCGGGTGTCACCGCGGGAGTGCTCACGGCAACCTCGGTGACAGTACGTGATCAGGCAACAAGATCGCAACATCTCGCCACGTGTGGAGTGCTATCCTGAACGGCACATGATCTTGAATGCACCTCTCGCTTCTCCGTATACGCCATGGGAATCGAGTACACGCCTCGAACCCACGGTCGCGCGCGCGGAGGCATCCGAGCCGGATGCGGTAGATCCGACCGCCCTCGGAGACGCGGCGCGCGTGACGTGCGTTCAAGAACGCGCTGAGGCTGCCGAGTCGGCGCTCGAGAGCGAGCAGTCGGCCGTGGGCCTGGGTCTGACGGCACTGGCCGCTCTTGCATCCACCGTCTTGCCCGGTGCGACGGGGAACCCTGCGGTGCTGACGACCCCGCCGCCTCCTCCCACCATGTTTCAGGGGCTATCGCCGTCAACGCTCCGCCCGTATCCTGCAGAGTCGTTTGCCGTACGCGCCGCCGAAGACCAGCTTCTGCACACGGTTGCAGACATGCAAGAGGGACGTGCGCCCACCCCCCAGTACCTCTCGGGTTATCACCCGAGCTGGCACGAGAACAACGACCACTGCTACTCCATCTACTTTCGCGCAGCCATGCGGGCTGGAATCTTGACATCGTCTCAGGCTGAATCGATCATGGCGGGCTTTCCCGTCAGCAATGAAGCTGCCTGGCGCGCGCACATGTTCCCCGAGGGCGCGGCGCAGGTCGCGTTTCGCGTCACGCCGGAAGGGGTTCGAGTCGATTACGGCGTCATACCCGCGGGCCATCTCATCTCGATGGATGCGAGCGCCCACGTCATGATGAGCACGGGGCGACGCCTCGCTGACGGCCGGCACGAGGTGTACTCGTTCAAGGGAGGCGGCCCTGAAACACCGGTATGGGGCGATTCCGTGGGCTACGATCCTCAGGCGAAGGTCCGGGTCGTCACCCTCGAAGACGAGCTCGAGGCGCTTCAGCGCGATGATCAGCCCATCAAAGACGTGGTTGTCGTGGAAGGGCCTTCGGCGCTGGTGCTTCAAGAGCGCTGACGGGAAGATCCCATCACGCGACCTTCGTCACCCCCCCTACACAGCCTCGGCTTCGAGCGCGCCGTCATCGTCGAGGGGCACGGGAGGCTCTTCCACGGGAGGGTCTTCCGACACGTCCGGAACGTGCACGTCCGGAAAGGCTGCCGCGGTCTCGGCCAGGGTGAACAGCGCCGCGGCTACTTGCTCGAGGCGGCTGATGATGTCGTGCAGCCATGACTGCACCGGAGGCGAGACGCTCACGTCTCCGCTGATCTCATTGAAGTAGCGCTCGCGCAGCGCCTGACAGGTGGCGCGCAGCTGGTCTGCCTCCTGGGGCTCGATGGTGCTGCGGTAGTGCACCCGCAGCCAGGCTCCGTCGAAGGCGGTCTGGTAGTCGGTGACCAGGGCGCGCCAGGGCGAGGGGAAGACGTACCCGAGGCTGCTCTGTCCTTCGGTCAGGGTGCGCAGCAGGGAGAGCGCCTGCAGCTGCATCTCGCCGTACCCTGTGAGTAGCGCGAGGTTGAAGCGCAGTGCCTGTCGCTGCGCAGTCGAGAGGGTCTTTCGATTGAGTCGCATCAGCAGGTCGTGCAGCGCTTCGTGCTGGCGCTCGAAGGTTCTCCGGAACACTGCGTCATCGGGCTTGCGACGCATGGCGGCGAGGTCGTGCAGCAAGAGATACAGGCTCTCCTCGATGAGCGCTTTCGTCTGGCGATCGACGAGCTTGAGCTGGCGGTCGGCCTCGTCGAGGGCGCGCTGGGG
>RGZZ01000128.1 GCA_010028905.1 Pseudomonadota bacterium
CGAAGCCCTGCTGGCCCAGGTTCCAGGCAGCGACACCTGGCGCCAGTGGTGGCTCACGTGGGAAGCCACGGCGGGGCCACATCGACTCGAGGTGCGCGCCACCGACGCCACGGGCGAGGTTCAGACCGCGGAGCGGCGCAGACCCGCTGATGGGGGCGCCACCGGGTGGCACGCCATCGACGTGGAGGTCGGCTGAAGGAAACTCCCGCGCAGGCGTCAATGCATCAACCATTCGAGACGCGAGGGAGGACGCCCCGAGCCGCGACACATGGCGCGCGTGGAGGCGACCGCTCGAGAGGAGCCGCATGAAGCGATCGACCATTCTCGGTGTGGGACATCACGTGCCCGATCGCGTGGTGACGAACCACGATCTGGCCCAGCTCATGGACACCTCTGATGAGTGGATCACCCAGCGCAGCGGAATCAAGTCACGTCGGTACGTCGATGGCAACGTGGGCGCCAGCGACCTGGCCGTGCCTGCCGCGCAGATGGCGTGCGCGCACGCGGGCCTCGAGACGACCGACATCGACGCCATCGTGTTTGCAACCCTCTCGCCCGACTTCTTCTTCCCTGGCTCGGGCTGCCTGCTCGGGCACAAGCTCGGCCTGCCCGGCGTTCCCGCCATCGACGTTCGAAACCAGTGCACGGGCTTTCTGTACGGCCTCTCGGTGGCCGACGCCTGGGTGCGCGCGGGCGTCTACCGCCACGTTCTCGTGGTGGGGGCCGAGGTGCACTCCACGGGTCTCGAGTTTGCCGATCGCGGCCGCGACGTGACGGTGCTCTTCGGAGATGGCGCGGGAGCCGCGGTGGTGGGCGCAGTCGACGACCCGGGACGCGGGCTCTCCAACGTGCTGCTGCACGCCGATGGCAGCGGTGCGAGAGATCTGTGGTGCGAAGCCCCCGCCAGCGCGGTGTCGCCGTCTCGCCTCGACGAGCAGATGCTGCGCGAGGGGCGCCACTTCCCGCGCATGAACGGCAAGCTGGTCTTCCGCTGGGCCACCGAGAAGATGCCAGAGGTGGCGCAGCGCGCCCTCGACCAGGCCGGCTGGACCGTCGACCAGGTCGACCTCTTCGTGCCGCACCAGGCCAACATGCGAATCAACCAGATGGTGGCGCAGCGCCTGGGCATCCCGGAAGCGCGCACGGTGCACAACATCAGCCGCTACGGCAACACCACCGCCGCCACCATTCCCCTGGGCCTGAGCGAGGCCTGGCAAGAGGGTCGGTGCGGACCGGGATCGCGCATCCTGATGGCCGCCTTCGGCAGCGGCTTCACCTGGGGAGCCGCCACCGTCGTTCTGTGAAGGCGACGCGCGCGAGGCAGGGCTCGTGCCGTCGAATCAAACCTCGCGCCGCTCGTAGGGAGGGGCTTGCAGCGGACCGTGAAACGCCTCACGCGGCGGCTCGAGCGCGCGGTCCTCGCCCATCCAGGCGATGACCGCGTCGGCCACGAGGGCCGGCTCCACCGCGCGCATGCACCGCTGATGCGGGCAGTCGGGATAGCTCGGAGGGATGGTGTCTCGGCGAAAGCAGGGACCGCACTCGACCGGATGCACGAACACCCGCGCCGCGGGGGTGTAGGGACCGGCCAGGAGCGGGTCGGTGGGGCCGAAGATGGCGAGCACCCGCGTTCCCGACGCGGACGCCACGTGCAGGGGGCCGCTGTCGTTCGTGACCACCACGGCCAGACGCGAGCACACGGCCGCCAGGGTGGGCAGATCGATGCGCGCCGTCAGATCGAGCACCCCCGGAACCTCGCGAGCGATGCGGGCGCCGAGCGCCTTCTCGACCTTGCCACCGAGCACGGCCACGCCCACGTCTCCCCGCGCCAGAAGTCGCCTGGCGAGATCGATGTAGTACTCCGGCGGCCAGCGCTTGAGAAAGATGTTCGTGCCCAGGCGGTTGGCCGCCACGTTATCGGCGCCGGTCGGAAGGATGCCGACGATGCCCCTGACGCCGGCCAGCGATGCGAGCGCCTCGTCAGCCCGCGCGTCCGCCGCCGCGACCCAGCGCAGCTCGGGAATGGGCGTTGACGGCTCGATGCCGAGGCGGCGCACCGGCTCGAGGTACTCGTCGACCGCGTGGCGGCCCGGCACGTTGCAGCGAACGCGCACGTGATGGAAGAACCCCTCGCCGTCGCGATCGAACCCCACCCGCCAGCGAACACCGCAGAGCCAGAGAAAGCCCGCGATGAGAACGCTGTGGTGCAGGCAGACGGCGATGTCATAGCGCCTGCGCCGCAGCTGCCAGATCAGTCGCCCCCAGGCCAGCGGACTGGCGCGCAGCAGAGGGGCCTCGTCGACCACGATGCACTCGTCGAGCCACGGCAGGCCCGCTGCGAGCGGAGCCAGGCCGTTCCCGACGAGCAGCTCGATGCGCGCGTCGGGGTAGCCCTCACGCAGCGCGCGCATCATCGGCGTGGCCGTGACGAACTCGCCCAGCGCCCAGATGCGCACGATGAGCACCCGCCGGACGCGAGCGGGCTGCGTTCCGCGAATCGGAAACAGCGGACCGAGCCGCCTCAGAACGATGGCGGCGCCCCGATAGATGAAACGGGCCAGACGCGTCGACCAGGAATGCTCGTTGGCCATGTTGGCGGGGGTTCGGCTCCGCGGGCCGCCATTCCCTCTGCTGCGCAACGCTCCGTTCCCGCGCAGACGACCTGAGGCCCTGCGGCGAACGCCCGTCGAACGGGCGCCGCGTCTACCGTCAGCCCTTCCCGTGACGGTAGGGGTCGGCGGTGGTGAGACGCTCCCCCGCCGCGGTCTCGGCGCGAACGAAGAGGCGCTTGTTGGCGCGCGGCAGGCGGTCGAACGTGGACCGCTCCATCACGAGCGGCTGCTGCACCGTGTAGTTTCGCGCATCGGTGAACCACGGACGGTAGTAGGCGTTGTAGAGCATGGGACGCACCGTCTCGGAGACATTGGCGAGCCCCTGATGCTGCAGCCGGAGATCGAACAGCAGGCACCCGCCCGCCTTGATCATCGGATCGTCGACAGGCGCGCGCTGCGCGGCGCGATCGCCCATGCGGTGGCTGCCCACCCACATCCGCGTTGTGCCTGTGCGCGCATCGAGGTCGACGAGCGGAATCATCATGGTCACGGCGAAGGTGGGCATGGTCGCATTCACGGCTTCTTCGAAGAGCAGCGGATGATCACGGTGCACGTGCTGGGCCTCGGCGCCCGGCAGGGAGACCACCGCCCCGAACACGCCCATGATGCAGTGCTGCCCGAGGATCTCCTGCAAGATGGGAAAGACGAGCGGATGCGCATACAGATGCGGACTGTCGAACGGAGATTCAACGGCCACCGTGATCTGCGTGCGACGGTGGCCGATGGTCAGCGCGTCGGCGTGGCGCTCGCCGCTCAGGTACCGGCCGTAGCGCTCGCGCCACGCAGCGTTGAGCGACGCGATCACGGCCGGATCGAAGGCATTCTCGAAACCCACGCATCCGCACGTCCAGAAGGCTTCCGTGGCCTGGCGCAAGGTGTCGAACGATGGTCCGCCGTCAGCCTTCTCCGCATCGGTGAAGGCAAAGACGGGAACCCGTTCAGAGGTCACGCACCTTCTCCTCGACCACGAGGGTGGACACGTCACCGGCGGAGCCGATGTACTTCAGCACCGTGCGCCCCACCACAAGATGGCCCAGACGCACCGAGAACACGCGGGTTGCATACATCTCGATGGCCGGATCGCCCGCCGCGCTGCCTTCCGAGGCCACGTGCGCGTAGACGTCATCGCCCACCGGCTCGAGAACCGCGAGGGTGTGATCCATCGACAGGCGCTTGGGCCCGCTGCTCTCCACAGAGCTCCAGCTCTCCTTGAGCGTCAGCTGCCCATCGGGAAAGGCGACGAAGGGAAGCAGCGGGGGGCGCGGGGTCGCCGACAGCACCTCGCCACGCGGCGTCACGCGACATCGCGTGGTCTCGGCGGTGAGCAGGGGGCGCAGGGTCATCTGCTCCTCGACGCGATGCACCAGCTCGAGGGTGGCCGCGCCATCGGCGTCGACCTCGATGACGGTGACCGTGCAGCTCACCGCGCCGAGATCGGCCACGGGATCGACACCAGGCCGCTCGATCAGCAGGCTCACCTGCTGGTCGTAGACGAGAGATTGACCCGCCGTGTAGCGGTGCTGCAGCAGTTGGGTGGTCATGAAGCGCCTCCAGTGATGCGTGTGCGCGGCTCGCTTGCGGGGGATGTCCCGCTGCCGCGATGCTCACGTCCACTTCGGAGCAGACGGGGCGCCTCCTGTCGCTGCTCAGCGGGGAAACGGTCTTCCATACCGGTCGTCGACCGGGATGGGAATGGGCACGGGAATCGGTTCCGGGCTCGGGAAGAGGCCGCCCGCGAGGTCGTCGAGGCCTTCGTTCACCTTGCGCTCGACCTCCTTGCCCTTCTCACGAATCTTGCGGCCCAGCTCCTTGAGCTTGTCACCCACGCTCTTGGCGGCAAGGAAGGTCTCGCGCTCCGCGCAGCGCTCGAACCGATCGACGTGCGGCGCGGGTCGGGCAGATGCTCTCGGCGCGCTCGCCGACGGGGAAAGAAGGCGGGTTGCAGGGGCTGCGATGGGCGTGTACATGATGGGCTCCTCTCGATGCTCCGGCACGGAACACCCGCTCTTGAGCCAGCCTACGAGAAGACGCCGAAACAATCCTGAAAAGCGGTGGCGCAACCGTCACCCGCAAGACGGCAGGAAGAACCTGCACTAGCGCTTGAGGCTGCGGTAGCGCCGGATGAGCGCGTTGGTCGAGGTGTCGTGGGCGAGCACGGGCTCGGCCGGGCTCTCGAGCTCCGGGATGATGCGCTGCGCGAGCACCTTGCCCAGCTCGACGCCCCACTGATCGAACGAGTCGAGGTTCCAGATCACCCCCTGGGTGAACACGGCGTGCTCGTAGAGCGCAATGAGCGATCCGAGGATGGCGGGCGTCAGGTGATCGGCGAGGATGACGTTCGACGGGCGATTGCCGTCGAACTCCCGGTGCGGCGCGAGCCAGTCGGGCGTTCCCTCGGCCTTCACCTGCGCGAGGGTCTTGCCGAACGCCAGCGCCTCAGACTGGGCGAGAACGTTCGCCATGAGGATGTCGTGATGACGCCCGACCGGGTTGAGGGAGTTCGCGAATGCGATGAAATCGCACGGAATGAGCCGGGTGCCCTGATGGATGAGCTGGTAGAACGAGTGCTGGCCGTTCGTGCCCGGCTCGCCCCAGTAGATGGCGCCGGTGTCGCGTGTCACGCGCTCGCCATCGAGGGTGACATGCTTGCCGTTGCTCTCCATGGTGAGCTGCTGCAGGTAGGCGGGAAAGCGCTTCAGGTACTGGTCGTAGGGCAGCACCGCGACGGTCTGGGCGCCGAAGAAGTTCGCGTACCAGACGCCCAGCAGCCCGAGCAGCACGGGAAGGTTGCGCGTGTAGGGCGCGTTGCGGAAGTGGACATCCATCTGGTGGAACCCGTCGAGCATCTCGCGGAAGGCCTTCGGCCCGATGGCGAGCATGGTGGAAAGGCCGATGGCCGAGTCCATGGAGTACCGCCCTCCGACCCAGTCCCAGAACTCGAACATGTTGGCCGTGTCGATGCCGAACTTCGACACCTCGGCCGCATTGGTGGAGACCGCCACAAAGTGCTTCGCAACGGCCGCCGCGTCGCCGCCCAGCCCCCGCAGCGACCACTCGCGCGCGGTGTGGGCGTTGGTCATGGTCTCGAGCGTGGTAAACGTCTTCGACGACACGATGAAGAGGGTCTCGGCCGGATCGAGATCGATCACCGCCTCCGCGAAGTCGGTGCCATCGACGTTCGAGACGAAGCGGAAGCGCATGTCGCGCTGGCTGTAGTGGCGCAGCGCCTCGTAGGCCATGACCGGCCCCAGATCAGACCCGCCGATTCCGATGTTGACCACGTTCGCGATGCGCTTGCCGGTATGCCCCTTCCACGCCCCGCTGCGCACCCGATCGGCGAAGGCGCTCATCTTCTCGAGCACGGCGTGCACACCGGGCACGACATCAACCCCGTCGACCTCGATGACATCGCCGGCCGGCGCGCGAAGCGCCACGTGCAGCACCGCACGCTTCTCGGTGACATTGATCTTCTCGCCGCTGAACATGGCCTCGATGCGCGCGGGGAGGCCGGACGCCTCGGCGAGGGCCACGAGCAGCGACAGCGTCTCGTCGCTCACGCGGTTCTTCGAGTAGTCGAGGTGCAGGCCCGCGGCGTCGGCCGTGAAGCGCTCTCCCCGCGTCTCATCGGCGGCGAACAGCTCGCGCAGATGGGTTCCCGAGAACGTCTCGTGGTGGGCGCGCAGGGCTTCCCAGGCTGCCAGACGGGTTGCGGAGGTGTGGGTCATGGGCGGGGTCCTTCCTCTCGTGTGCCGAGCCAGGCTTGCGATTTCGGGTGCACGACCCGCGGCCTGCAACAGTTGCCGTTCGGAGGGAGGGCTTCCTCCTCCGTTGGGCAGACAGGCGGCAGGAGCGCTGTTGCGAACGCCAGAACTCATCGTGCACGAAAGGTGGTACCATACCCGTGAACATCGCCCGCTACACCACGCTCGCCCTGCTGGGGCTGACCCTTTTCGCCACCCCGGCCCGCGCTGACGCGCCGCCCAGCCCCGGTCCCGCGCCCGCCGCGCCGCCCACCGCAGCGCCCACCGCAGCGCCCAGCGCCTCGCCGACGGCGACCCCGACGTCTGAGGCACCGCCGGTCGACGGTTCGCAGGCCTTGTTCCGCCTGCTCACCGGGAACACCCGCTTCACCCAGGGGCGCACCATCCACGCCAACCAGGGAGCGGCCACACGGGCGGCCAAGGCGAAGCGCTCACGCCCCTGGTGCGTGGTCGTGACCTGCTCCGACTCGCGCGTCCCTCCCGAGATCGTGTTCGACCAGGGCCTGGGCGACATGTTCGTCGTTCGCACGTGGGGAACGCACCTGGGCGAGACCGCCATCGGAAGCCTGGAGCACGCCATCGCCGACCACAGCATGAACCTCATCGTCGTGCTCGGGCACTCGCAGTGCCTCGCTGTCAAGGCGTGCATCGACGGCAAGCAGGAGCCGGGGGCCGCCGCGCGCATCGTGGCCTCGAAGGCGGCCGCGGTCGCCATCTCGCGCCGCTACAAGGGCGACCTGCTCACCGCAGCCTGCAAGGAAGACGCCCGTCTCATCTCGCAGCGCATCTCGAGCTACCCGTTCGTGTCGCAGCGCCTCAAGTCGGGGAAGTTCAGGGTGGTTCCCGCCTTCTACGACCTCGAGACGGGAAACGTGAAGGTGCTCAACCCGCAGAAGCAGCCCTGATCCAGGTCTCGAAGCGTCGACACGCCTCCTCGAAGCCGCCCGCGGCGGTATCGGCCACCTCCTCGCGCCCGTGCATCACGCGGATGCGCGCGTCGAGGTCGACCGCACCGCTGTAGGGCGGCTTCTCGTCTGCGCGCGCGGCCGCGCGCCGGGCCTCGTCCACCGCCTCTTCCACCGTGCGGTTGCAATCGGCCACGAGTGCGTCCGCGCTCAGTGGCGAACCCGTGAGCGCCCGCAGCGTATCGTCGAACGACACCGAGTTGCCCGGCTTCCAGCAGTGCTCGGCCAGGTCCGGACCGATGCGTGGGTTGTCGGTGAGAGAACCGTCTCGATTCAAGAAGTGCGCGCGCGTCTGATGCACGGCCATCTCGGCCAGGACATAGCCGTGGTAGTACGCGCTCGACTCTCCGGCGAGGAGGTGCGGAACGGCCAGGATGGGGCGAACGCCGCACGCGAGCCCCTGCGTCTCGCGCTCGATGCGACGGAAGGTCGCAAGGACCTGCTCCGGATCGAGGTGCTCCATCTCGTAGAGCGCCCGCTCTCCGAAGGGGATGGTGAGCATGGCGCGCACGTCCCAGCCCTTGAACGGCTGCGCCTGCGCCACATCTGCCTCGATGAGGGCGAGTGGCATGGGCGCGTCGCTCTCGTCGCGGGCATACAGCCGCCGCCAGTCGGCATCGCCGATGAGCGAATCGAGGAACATCGACTGCGTCTCGGCGTAGCCGATGCTGGTGGGCGCGAACTCGTGGGCGAAGCACGGCGCGGGGGTCACGATGTTGCTGAAGTGCGCGGCGTGCCCCCCCTCGTGGAAGAACGTCTCGAGCCCCCGCAGGCCGCTTCCGATCTGCGACGGTGAGGCGTTCGAGGTGAAGTTGATGCGCGCCGGCCGCCACGTTCCCGAGTCGACGAACGCAACCCCCGGACCGTGCATGAAGCCGTTCTCGTACTTCCCCGGTCGGTCGAGGAGATCGAGGGTGAGGGTGGCGCCGCGGTATCGTATGCCCAGGGCGGTGAACGAACGTCCCCAGCGGCGCAGCGAGGCCGCAAACGCAAAGTAGGGATCGAGCTGCCGAGAGAGATCGCCGCTGCGCGCGTGGCTGAAGTTCCAGGGCTGTCGCACCTCCTCGCCTTTCTCGGCCGCAAAGGCCGACAGCTCCGCGGCGGCGCGATCCCGGGTGCGCGCCGCCAGATCGTCGAGCACGCGGAAGATCTCCGCCTTGCTCTTGCGCTCGACGACGCTGGTTCGCCAGTCATAGTAGTCTTCGTAGCCGAGCAGGCGCCCGAGCTGGTTCCGCTTCTTCACGATCTCGAGGAAGCCATTCTCGAGCACATGGATCTCGATGGATCGCAGCCCCTCATAGGCGGCGCGACGACGCGCCTCGTCCGGATCGGTGCGCGCCATCATGGCGAGACGCACGCTCGAGGCCGGCTCGAAGCGACCCGTGGCCGGATCGGTGAATCCGAGCGTCATCGCGCCGCGGGCGCGCGCCAGCGCGCCTTCGAGCCCGACGATCTCCTCTGAGAGCGCCTGGGCCTTCGGGTCTTCCACCACGTTGGCGGCCAGCATGGCGATCCAGCCGCCGAGAACCACGCGTTCAGCCTCCGTGCCCGCGCCGCTGGACGCAAGCTCGCGCAGCCGACGAAGCCGCTGCGGATCTTGCAGGAAGCGGTTGACGGCGATCTCGGCCTCGGCCATCTGACGCCCCGCGGCCTCCGCGTCATCGGCGGTCCCCATCTTGGTCACCCAGAACAGATCTTCCTTGCGCTCGTGGAGGGCCAGGAACGTTTCCTTCAGCTCGGTCAGCGTGGACTGCAATGTGCTCATGGGTGCCCTGCTTCGCGCCTTCCTCGCAGGGCCCTCCCCCTGAGACACGGGTCGCGTCCCCGGCGTCACAGAGGCGATGCCGGGGCGACACGCGAATGCCTTCGAGCCATGACGAACGTGCTGTTCAGAGACGCCTTTCGGGGCAAGCGGGTGCTGGTGACCGGGCATACCGGGTTCAAAGGCTCGTGGCTGACCATCTGGCTCCACAGGCTGGGGGCCAGGGTGAGCGGCTACGCGCTCGCGCCACCCACGGTGCCGAGCAACTTCGAGGCCTCTCAGGTGCGCGCGTTGCTCGACGGGCACCACGAGTGCGACATCCGCGACCGCGACGCGCTCGAGAGAGCCGTTCGCGAGACCCGTCCCGACGTCATCTTCCACCTTGCCGCCCAGGCCCTGGTGCGCGCCTCGTACGACGATCCGGTCGAGACGTTCGGCGTCAACGTCATGGGAACGGTGGCCCTTCTCGACGTCGTGCGGCGCGTGGGAAGACCCGTGGTGCTCGTTGTGGTGACCTCCGACAAGGCCTACGAGAACAAGGAGCACGTCTGGGGCTATCGCGAGACCGACGAGATGGGCGGGCACGATCCGTACAGCGCCTCGAAGGGATGCACCGAGCTTGCGGTGGCGTCGATGCGCCGCGCGTACTTTCCGCCCGGCCGGGTGACCGAGCACGGGGTGAAGGTGGCCTCCGCGCGGGCCGGCAATGTCATCGGCGGAGGCGACTGGGCGCGCGATCGCATCATGACCGATGTGATGGCCGCCATTGCCGCGGGCACGCCGATACCCGTGCGCAATCCCGACGCGGTTCGCCCGTGGCAGCACGTGCTCGAACCCCTCAGCGGATACCTCACCCTTGCCGCGCGCATGCTCGAGAGCGACGACGTGAACCTGCTGGGAGGCTGGAACTTCGGCCCCATCGTGGGCAGCGAGCTCTCCGTGCGGCATCTGGTGGAGACCGCCATCGCAGCCTACGGCCAGGGCGCCTGGACCCACCTGAGCGAAGAGGGCGCGCGCCACGAGGCGCGCCAGCTGCGCCTGTCCATCGACAAGGCGGTCTGGGACCTGGGATGGCGCCCTCGCTGGGGATGCACCCAGGCGGTGGAGCGTCTGGTGCGATGGCACCACGCCTTTCAGCACGGGGGAGACGGCGCCATGCGCGAACCCTGCCTGCGCGACATCGAGGCCTACGAGTGCAGCCCGTTCCTGGGAGAGATCGCCGCGCGCTGAGCGAGCCCCCTGCCGCGCGCCCGTCCATCCCCCTGCACGCCCGTCCGTACTCCTGCGCGGCAGGAGCGCCTCCTGCATGCGTCGCAATCCGCCGCCTGGCATCTGACGCGGGCCCATCGGCAGCGCGTGTGCCGTCAGCCAAGAAAGGAAGATCTCCCATGTCTGAACCCGTCATCGCCGCCACCGTCCCCGCGGTTCTCGAGCTCGAGCCCGGCACCTACTACTGGTGCTCCTGCGGCCGATCGGCCAGCCAGCCCTTCTGCGACGGATCGCACGCCGGCACCGATTTCACCCCCCTGGCATTCGATGTCGAAGAGAAGAAGCGCTTCGCCATGTGTCAGTGCAAGCTCACGGCCAAGGCCCCGTTCTGCGACGGCAAGCACAAGGGCTGCGCAAAGTAGGGTGATCCCAGGTCTGGGGATCAAAGCACGGATTGATCCCTGGTCTGGGGATCAAAGCACCGATTGATCCCAGGTCTGGGGATCAAAGCACCGATTGATCCCAGGTCTGGGGATCAAAGCACCGATTGATCCCAGGTCTGGGGATCAAAACACGGATTGATCCCAGGTCTGGGGATCAAAGCACCGATTGATCCCAGGTCTGGGGATCAAAACACGGATTGATCCCAGGTCTGGGGATCACGGCACGCTCAGCGGCCTGAACGCGGGGCTCGACGGGCCGGCTCGCGCTACTCTCGCGACAGGTTGGCCTGTTGCCCGCCCAGCTCAAACCCCTTGCGCAGCTTCTTCACCACCCGCGGCACAAACGATTCAGCGACATCGACCGTCGTCTCGAGCTTGCCCACGCGAATGGCCCCCAGGGCCGTGCCCGGTATGCCGGCCTCGCGGGTGAATGCGGCGACGACGTCGGCGGGCCGCACCCCTGCGTTGCGGCCCAGGTCGACGCTCAACGTCACCATGCCCGGCTCGCCGAGGCGCCCTCTGCCGCGCGAGGGG
>RGZZ01000129.1 GCA_010028905.1 Pseudomonadota bacterium
GTGACGACAGCGACGCGCGGGCGCTGCGGCTGCGCATCTCCCAGCCCGCGGGAGAGAAGTCGGAGAGCGCCCGCTTCGAGGCCCCTTCCCCTCTCGACGCGCTTCGCGTGATGGCCATGGGATGGACGCTCACCTCACGCCCGTGCGCGCTTCCGCTTCTCGCGGTCGGGGTCTTCGCCTACGACCTCATCGACGGCTTCGAAGCCCTGCCGCCGGCGCGCGAAGACGCCCTCGGCTACCCGGATTTCGTGTTCTGGCTGCCGGAGCGCATGGTGGTCATCGATCATCGAGAGAGCAGCACCACCGTGGTGTCGCTCGCGTTCGGCGGTCCCGCAGGCGAGCGTGCGCATGCCGACGCGGTCGCATCCATCGAGGCGCTGTCTCGGGCATGTGACGAAGCCCAGGGCGTGGCGCCGGCGAGCGCTCCCGCCAGTGCCAGTGCGGCGCCCGCGCCCGCCGTCGATATCGACGACGCCGCGTTCCGCCAGGTCGTGTCGCGCGCCCGCGAGCACGTCGTGGCGGGTGACGTCTTCCAGATCGTCGCCTCACGCACGTTCAGCGCCCCCTGCGCCGATCCGCTGGCGGCCTACGCCCGCTTGCGCGCGCTCAACCCGAGTCCGTACATGTTCTACGTTCGCCGCGATGAGGACACGCTGTTCGGCGCATCCCCCGAGACGTGCGTCAAGGTGAGCGGCGGGCGGGTCGAGATCCGCCCCATCGCGGGCACACGACCGCGCGGTAGGGTCGGGGGCGTGGTCGATGACGATCTCGACAGTCGCTACGAGGCCGAGCTGCGCACCGATGAGAAGGAGCTGGCCGAGCACATGATGCTCGTCGATCTCGCCCGCAATGACGTGGCGCGGGTGAGCGAAGCCGGCACGCGGCGCGTCGATCGCCTGCTCACGGTCGAGCGCTACTCGCACGTCATGCACCTCGTCTCGTATGTGAGCGGCCGTCTCCGCGCCGGATATGACGCGCTCCATGCCTACGCGGCGAGCATGAACATGGGCACCCTCGTCGGCGCGCCCAAGGTGAAGGCGGCGACCCTGCTGCGGGGGCTCGAGGCCACCCGGCGCGGGCCCTACGGCGGCGCTGTCGGTTACGTATCGTGTGACGGCGAGATGGACTCGGCCATCATCATCCGCAGCGCCCTCGTGCGCGACGGGGTGGCCCACGTGAGGGCCGGCGCGGGCATCGTCTACGACTCCGACCCGCAGGCGGAAGCGATGGAGACCCGTCGCAAGGCCCAGGCCGTGATCACCGCCCTCGGTGCGGCAGGGGAGGCCGGATGAACGTTCTCTTCATCGACAACTTCGATTCGTTCACGTTCAACCTCGTTGACGAGCTGCGCAAGCGGGGCTGCCAGGTCGACGTGTGGCGCAACGACCTTAGCGCCGAGCAGGCCCTCGCCCTGGCCGAAGCCATGCCCGCGCCGCGCATGATCGTGCTCTCGCCAGGCCCCGGTGCCCCAGGGGAGGCTGGTTGCTGCGTTCCCCTGGTTCGCCTTGCGGCCGGGCGGGTTCCGCTGTTCGGCGTGTGCCTCGGGCACCAGGCCATGGTCGAGGCGCTGGGGGGAGAGGTGGGGTCTGCGGGGGCCATCGTGCACGGCAAGACCTCGCCCATGGTTCATGACGGGACCGGGGTGTTCGCGGGGCTGCCCAGCCCCATGGCGGTGGGGCGCTACCACTCGCTCGCCGCGCTGCGCCTGCCGTCCTCGCTGCGGATCACGGCACGGGTGGGTGATGTGGTCATGGCCGTCGAGCACGTCTCGCACAAGCTCGTCGGGGTGCAGTTCCATCCGGAGTCGATCCTCACGCCGGAAGGTGGGCGTCTGCTCGAGAACGTCATGCGCTGGGGATCTGCGTCGTGATGATCGCCACGCTGCTCGAGGGGCACGAACTGTCTGAGGCACAGGCCGAGGAGATCTTCGCGCGTCTCGTTGCGGGTCAGCTCAGCGAGGTCGAGACGGCGGCGCTGCTGGTGGCGCTCAAGCTGCGCGGGGAGAGCCCGGCCGTGATGGCGGGCGCGGCCCGCGCCATGCGTGCGGCCGCGGGCACCTTCGAGGCCGGCATCGCCGTGGCCGACAGCTGCGGCACGGGGGGCGACGGTGCCCACACGTTCAACGTGTCCACCGCAGCGGCCCTGGTGGCCGCGGAGTGCGGGGTGCCCGTGGCCAAGCACGGCAACCGCTCGGTGTCGTCGCGCTGCGGTTCGGCCGACGTGCTCGAGACCCTGGGCATCGACCTCGAGGCGTCGGCAGATGCCTCGCGTCGGGCGCTGGCCGATGCCGGGGTCTGCTTTCTCTACGCGCCGGCCTGGCATTCCGGTCTGCGTCACGCGGCACCCGTGAGGCGTGCCTTGGGGGTTCGCACGGTCTTGAACCTGCTCGGCCCCCTCGTCAATCCTGCGCGTCCCCGCTGGCAGGTGGTGGGCGTGTATGACGCGCGATGGTGCGTGCCGATGGCGGAGACCCTGGGCCGTCTCGGCTGCGCGTCCGCGCTTGTGGTGAACGGCGATGGGCTCGACGAGATCGCCCTCCACGGGCCGACCTCCGCGGCGCTGCTGCGTGACGGAGATGTGCGCGCGCTGACGTTCACCCCGCACGATGCCGGCCTGCCTGTGTACGGGATCGAGCGCCTCGCGGGGGGCGATGTGGCCGAAAATGCCCAGCTGCTCACCGATCTGCTACAGGGGCGCGGCGACGAGGCGCACGTGGCCGCGGTGGCCATCAACGCGGGCGCGCTGCTCTGGGTGGCCGGGCAGGCCGCCGACCTGGCTGAAGGAACCGCGCGCGCGCTTGACGTGCTGCGCACCGATCGGGCGTGGCTGCGCTTCGAGCGCTGGAGGGAGACGCTGCGTGGCACTCGCTGAGATCGTGGCGCGCAAGCGCACTGATGTGGCCGAGCGCATGCGAGTGCGGCCCCTCGAGACCTTTCGCGAGCATCTCTCGCCCTCTGAGCGATCGCTCTCGGGCGCGCTCACCGAGCGTGGCACGGGCTTCATTCTCGAATGCAAGAAGGCCTCGCCCTCGCAGGGGCTCATCCGCTCGGCGTTCTCTCCGGCCGATATCGCCCGCGTCTACGCGCCGCACGCCTCGGCCATCAGCGTGCTCACCGACGGCCCCTACTTCGGCGGCAGCTTCGACGATCTGCGCGCTGTGCGCGAAGCGGTGAACCAGCCCGTTCTGTGCAAGGACTTCGTGGTCGACCCGTACCAGGTCTACGAGGCGCGCTCGCACGGCGCCGATGCCGTTCTGCTCATGCTCAGCGTGCTTGACGACGCGACCTACGCGCAGTGCGCCATCGCCGTTCGCGCGCTGGGCATGGAGGCCATCACCGAGGTGCACGACGCCGACGAGATGACCCGCGCGCGCCACCTGGGCGCGGCCATTGTGGGCATCAACAATCGCAATCTCAAGACGCTCGAGGTCGATCTGAGCGTGACCGAAGCGCTCGCTCCGATGCGACCGCCCGGCGCGCTGCTCGTGAGCGAGTCCGGTCTGGCAGGGCATCATCATGTCCGGCGGCTCCGCCGCCACGTCGACGCCTTTCTGGTGGGCACGGCACTCATGCGCGCACCGGACCTGTCGGTTGCGGTGCGCGAGCTGCTCTACGGGCGGGTGAAGGTGTGCGGTCTCACGCGCCCCGCGGATGCCCAGCTTGCCGCGCAGGCGGGCGCGTCGTGGGGCGGTCTCATCTTTGCGCCAGAATCTCCGCGCTGCGTCTCTCTCGACACCGCCAGGTCCGTTCGAGAAGCCGAGCCCGGCCTCGCCTGGGCAGGGGTGTTCGTGAACCGGCCCGCGGCAGAGGTGGCCGAGACGGCCCGCGCCCTGGCCCTCGACGCGGTTCAGCTTCACGGCGAGGAAGATGAGGCCGCTGTTGCGGCCGTGCGGTCGGCCCTGTCGCCAGAGATCGAGGTGTGGAAGGCGGTGCGCGTGCGCGAATCCATTCCCCGCATCGAGGAGGCTGACCGCGTGCTTCTCGACGCCTTCGTGAAGGGCGCTCGTGGCGGCACGGGGCAGACCTTCGACTGGTTGCTGCTCGAGGGGATCTCTGACCGAGATCGACTCATCGTGAGCGGTGGCCTCACTCCCGAGCGTGCCCAGGCGGCCGATGACCTGGGGGCGTGGGCGCTCGATGTCTGCTCCGGCGTCGAGGTCAGTCCTGGCGTGAAGAGCGCGGCGGCGCTGCATCGGTTCTTTGCCGCGCTGCGGAGCAGACTGGAGGCGATACGATGAAGACACAGACCCGGTTTGGTGAATATGGGGGCGCGTACGTGCCCGAGATACTGCTGCCCGCGCTTGAGGAGCTCGAGGCCGCCTTTCTCGAGGCACGTGAAGATCCCCTCTTCCAGGCCGAGCTCACCGATCTGCTCACCCACTACGCGGGACGTCCCACACCGCTCTATCGATGTCGCAACCTCTGCGCAGACACGCCGGTGCGCATCTGGCTCAAGCGCGAAGACCTGCTGCACGGGGGCGCCCACAAGACCAATCAGGTGCTGGGCCAGGGCCTGCTCGCCCGCCGCATGGGCAAGGCCCGCATCATCGCCGAGACCGGCGCGGGGCAGCACGGAGTGGCCACCGCTCTGGTCGGCGCGCTGCTGCGCATTCCCACACGGGTCTACATGGGGGCGCGCGACGTCGAGCGCCAGCGTCTCAACGTCTTTCGCATGCGCCTGATGGGGGCCGAGGTGGTGCCTGTCGAGAGCGGCGCGCGCACGCTCAAGGACGCCATCAACGAGGCCATGCGCGACTGGGCCGGATCGTACGAGACCACGCACTACATGCTGGGAACCGTGGCGGGACCCCATCCCTTCCCCTTGATGGTGCGCGACTTCCAGCGCATCATCGGACGTGAGGCGCGCGAGCAGTTCCTCGCTTTCGAGGGAACCCTGCCGGATGCCGTCATCGCGTGCGTGGGCGGAGGGTCGAACGCCATGGGCATCTTCAGCGATTTCATCGACGACGCAGGGGTTCGCCTCATCGGGGTCGAGCCGGCGGGGCGCGGTGAGGGCGTGGGTGAGCACGGCGCCACGTTGCAGCGCGGTCGTCCGGGCGTGCTGCACGGCGCCCGCACCTACCTGCTGCAAGATGACCAGGGCCAGATCACCGAGACCCACTCGGTGGCGGCGGGTCTCGACTATCCCGGCGTGGGCCCGGAGCACGCCTTCCTGCGCGACAGCGGTCGCGCCGAGTACGTGGGCGTGTCTGACGAAGAGGCGCTGTGGGCCTTCGGCGAGCTGGCGCGCAGCGAAGGCATTCTGCCCGCCCTCGAGTCTGCCCACGCCGTGGCCTGGGCGGTGAAGATGGCGCGCAAGGCCACCGCCCCGTCGCAGATCGTCGTGAACCTCTCGGGGAGAGGCGACAAGGACGTGGAGCAGGTGAGCCGCATCCTCGAAGCGCGCGGCGGTCTGCTGGAGGGCGCGCGCGAAGGAGACAAGGCATGAGTCGATATCCTGCGATGTTCAAACGGCTGCGAGCCGAGAGCGCAGCGGCGTTCATCCCGTTCGTGGTGCTGGGCGATCCGGATCTGAAGACCTCTCGTGAGATCATCGAGACGTTGATTTCCAGTGGTGTTGACGCGCTCGAGCTTGGCATCCCGTTCTCCGATCCGATTGCCGATGGCCCCACCATCCAGCAGGCCGCCGTGCGCGCGCTCGAGGGCGGGGTCACGCCGCAGCAGTGCTGGACCCTGCTCGAGGAGGTGCGTGCCGCGCACCCCGACGTTCCCATCGGGCTGCTGGTCTACGCCAATCTCGTTGCGCATGCGCGGCTCGATCGGTTCTATGCGCGCGCCGCCGAGGCCGAGCCGTTCGCGCAGGCCGCGCGCGACGCAGGGGTCGATCCGGTGCTCATCGCGCCGCCCAATGCCTCAGACGATCGCTTGCGACGCATCGCCGCGCTGTCGGCGGGGTATACCTACGTCGTGACCCGGGCGGGTGTGACCGGGGCCGAGCAGGCCGCCACCCTCGACCGTGGGGCCGTCATCGAACGTCTCATCGCGCACGGCGCGCCGCCTCCGGTGGTGGGCTTCGGCATCTCCACGCCTGAGCATGTGCGCGCGGCCCGCGCCCTGGGTGCCGCGGGCGCCATCAGCGGCAGCGCGGTGGTGGCACGAATCTCCGAGCACCTCGGCGACCCCGCGCGCATGCACGACGCGCTCTCCTCGTTCGCGCGGCAGATGCGCGCGGGCGCGCGGTAGGACAAGGCCATGCCTGCCGAGACCCCTGCGCCCCCGACACGCAGGCACCTGCCACGGCTGAGCGACTATCCTCGCGATGTCGAACACCCGTCACGCCTTGCGGCGTGGCTCGAGTCGCGCGATGAGCACGCCCAGAGCGAGGCGCACGACCACACGAAGCCCTGGTACCAGGTGCTGTGGCTCACCGGTGTCGACTACTTCTCGACCCTGGGCTATCAGCCCGGCATCGCGCTGCTCGCGGCGGGCGCCCTGTCGCCTGTGGCCACCCTGGTTCTCGTGCTGGCAACGCTGTTCGGCGCGCTGCCCATCTATTCGCAGGTGGCGCAGCGGTCGTACGCCGGACAGGGCTCCATCGCCATGCTGGCGCGCATGCTCAACGGGTGGGCGAGCAAGCTTGCGGTGCTCGTGCTCATCGGGTTTGCCAGCACCGATTTCGTCATCACCATGACCCTTTCGGCCGCAGATGCGGCCCAGCATCTCGTGGAGAACCCGTTCGTGCGAGAGCGCCTGGGGGAGTTTCATGGCAACATCATCGTGACCCTCGCCATGCTTGCGCTGCTCGCCGCCGTCTTTCTCAAGGGCTTCTCCGAGGCCGTGGGGGTGGCGGCCTTTCTCGGGGTGCCCTACATCGTGCTCAATCTGGTGGTCGTGGGGGCGTGCCTGCGCGAGATCTTCGTGTATGAGCCCGACCATCTCGAGCTGTTCCGCAAGGCCCTGTTCGCCCCGTCACACCCGACCTGGAGCGCGGTGCTGCTCGCCTCGACCCTCGTGTTTCCCAAGCTTGCGCTTGGATTGAGCGGTTTCGAGACCGGTGTCTCGGTGATGCCCCATGTGAAGGGCTCGGCCGACGACGTGCCCGGTGAACCGCCCCACGGGCGCATCCGCGCCACGCGAGCGCTGCTGCTGGCGGCGGCGCTCATCATGAGCGTGATGCTGCTGCTCACCAGCTTCGTCACCACGGTGCTCATCCCCGAAGAGGCGTATCGACAGGGCGGCCCCGCCGCGGGACGCGCGCTCGCCTATCTCGCGCACAAGCTGCTGGGCGAGGGGTGGGGAACGGTGTACGACATCTCCACGATTCTCATCCTCTGGTTCGCGGGGGCCTCTGCCATGGCGGGAATGCTCAATCTCATCCCGCGCAACCTCCCCCGCTTCGGCATGGCGCCGCACTGGGTCGAGTACACCCGTCCGCTCGTGCTCGTGCTCTTCTTCATCGATGTGCTCGTCACGCTCATCTTCCGTGCTGACGTGGAGGCCCAGGGAGGCGCGTACGCCACCGGCGTGCTCGTGCTCATGCTCTCGGCCGCCATCGCCGTCTCGCTGTCGCTGTGGCACGAGGGGCGGAAGGTTCTGAGCACCTATTTCTGGGGGGTCTCGGCGGTGTTCGCCTACACCACCGTGGTGAACGTCATCGAGCGACCGGATGGCGTGGTGATCTCGTCGGTCTTCATCATCTCGATCATCGTGCTCAGCATCATCTCGCGCTGGAAGCGGGCGACCGAGTTGCGCGTGGAAGACTTCATCCTGGCCGATGAGACCTCCGCGACGATGTTCCACGAGCTCGTGGGCAAGAAGGTCAACCTGGTGCCCGTGGGGGCGAACACCCCCGAGAACCGGGCGCGCAAGACCGCGTTCATCCGCGGGCACTACCAGGTCGAGGGCCCACTGGCGTTCCTGCACGTCGAGATGTCTGATGACCGAAGCTCGTTCACCCACGAGATGGTCATGCGTGTGCGCCAGGTCGACAGCGATTTCCTCATCGAGATCGAGGGCGCGGTGGCCATCGCGAATACCATTGCCTACGTGAGCGAGTCCATCGATCCCATCGGCATCTATGCGTTCCTCACGCGGCAGAGCCCGCTGCGCCAGTCGCTTGCCTTTCTCTTGTGGGGAGAGGGCGAGACCGCGGTGCTGCTCTATCAGATATTGCTGCAGTACTGGAACTGGACCCCGGGCGATGACGTGCGCCCGCTGATCTACATCATGAGCGACTGAGGGCGTCGCGCGGCCGATGCCGAAGGGAGCGAGGCGTGGCGACGCGAAGCGCCGTGCTCAGGAGGATACGACGCTGAAGCCCGCATTCGATGTCTCGTTGCCCCTCGAGAAGGCGTGCACCCCACCGGCCGCGTGGTACACATCGCCGGAGGTGGCGGCCCGCGAGCGCGCCGTCATCTTCTCGCGAAGCTGGCACTATGCCGCGCCCTCTGCGTGGCTGCGGGCACCGGGAGAGTTCACCACGGTCTCGGTGGCGGGCGAGTCGCTGCTCATCGTGCGCGGTCAGGACGGCGTGCTGCGCGCCTTCTCGAATGTGTGCCGGCATCGCGCGAGCCCCGTGGCCACAGTGGCCCGCGGCGCCTGCAAGGCCTTCCGCTGCCCCTATCACGGCTGGACCTACGGCACCGATGGCGCGCTGCACGTGGCCCCCGAGTGCGAGGGGGTCGAAGACTTCGACCCGAGAGCGGTGCGCCTTCCCGAGGTGGCGGTTGAAGAGGCGGCTGCCTCGCCGATGCACCCCCGCCGTTTCTCTCAGATGCGCTGCGACATCGCCTGTGCGATGGCACCGAGGGGCTGGTTCACGTTGACCGTCGCACGTATGTGGTCGAGAGCAACTGGAAGGTCTACATCGACAACTACCTCGATGGCGGCTATCACATCCCGCGCCTGCACCCGCTGCTGCATCGCTTCCTCGACTACGCCTCGTACCGCACCGAGCTGGGTGACGGGTGGAACGTGCAGCACAGCGCCACCCGCCAGGCTGAAGATCCGAGCAACGCCCCCGGGGTGGGCGAGCTGCGTGCCGGGGTCGACGCCGAGTACTACTGGCTCTTCCCGAACTTCACGGTGAACCGCTACGCTGGGATCATCGACACGAACCTCGCGCTGCCCACGGGGCCGGATTCGTGCGAGGTGGTCTTCGACTACTGGTTCCCCGCGGACACGCCAGACGAGGTGGTGGCCCGCAGCATCGCGGTGAGCGAGCAGATCCAGGCCGAAGACCGCGATATCTGCGCCAAGGTGCAGCGCAACCTGCACTCGCGGTTCTTTGATACAGGGCGCTACTCGGTGCGTCGCGAGGGCGGCGAGCACCAGTTCCATCAGCTGCTGGCGCGGGCCCTGGAGGAGACCTGAGCGTGCTGTTCCTCGACTCCGCCTCTCTCGAAGAGGCGCAGGCAGCCGCGGCGCACCCCTACTTCGGGGGGCTGTCGTTCAACCCCACGCTGCTGGCTCGCGCCCTCGGCACCGACGTGGTGACGCGTGAGCGGTTCATCACCCATCTGCGGGCGCTGGCCGACGTCACCCATGGCCGTCGCCTCTACGTGCAGCCGGTGGCGCACGATACCGAGGGCCTGCTGCGCGACGCGCGCGATATCCTCGAAGTGGTGAATCCGATACGCGTGGTCATCAAGCTGCCGTACACGCCCGATGGGCTGCGCGCCATGCGCAACCTCGCCGATCGCGGAATCAACACCTGCGTCACCTCCATCTTCACACCGCTGCAGGCCTATGTCGCGGCGAGCACGGGGGCGACCTGGATCGCGCCGTACTGCAATCGCATCACCGCCGCTGGAGGCGATGGCGTGGAGACCGTGCGCGCCATCGGACAGCTGCTGCGCGCCCATCGGCTCGAGTGCCAGCAGCTGGTGGCGAGTGTCAAGTCTCTGGCCGAGATGGAGGCTGTGCTCGCCACCGGCCCCTGCAAGGTCACGGTTCCGCTTTCGCTGTTCGAGGAAGCCGGTCGTCACGCCATGAGCGATGCCGCCGACGCGCGCTTCGAGCAAGATCTGAGATGGGCAGGATTCTAGGCTTCGTGTACATGCGTTCAGCGTCTCTCATCGTCATCGTGGTCGTGGTCGCCGCGCTCTCGGGCGCGCCGGTCGATGCCCAGCCCTCGGCGCGCACCGCGCTGCCGACGGTGCGCGCGAAAAAGGTCGACGGCGAGACCGTGAAAGACTTCGTAGGATGTTCGTTCGCCTGCGCCTCGTCGTGGAAGACGCGGGTCAGCGCGTCGATCTCCCCGAAGGGCGCGCTCCGCTATGACGCGTCACGCCTGTCTGATCTCGATGGCAGCACGGCCTGGGCCTCGAAGGGCAAGGGCGAGTGGCTCGAGGTCGTGTTCGAGGGGAAGAAGGACGTCGCCTCGTGGACGGCGCCGCTGCGCGGCTTCCGCGTCGTGAACGGCTACGCGAAGTCGCCCGCCGCCTGGCGCGCCAACAGCCGGGTGAGGTCGATGCGCCTCGACTACAACGGTCGGTCCCGATGCCGGGTGACGTTGCTCGATACGCCTGACGTGCAGAGCGTCACGTTCCCGGAGATCGCCGTGCACGCGGGCGATCGCCTTCGCCTCACCATCGATGAGGTGTACCCAGGCGCCTCGTCGCCTGACACGTGCATCAGCGAGATCATTTTTGACGGGGCTCACTGACGGGATTTCACCGCGCCCTCGTCAGCAGCAGCGCGACACCCCGTTGTAGCGCCGCGCCTGCGACGCGCGCATCGCCTCTCCCTCGTCGAGTCCGCAGGCGCAGCGAATGCCCAGCATGCCGCGCATGAAGGCGCGGATCTCTTGCCAGGTGGGCCAGCGCAGAACGATCTCGTCGTTGCTCATGCCGAGCGCCTGGACGGCGTGATGGGGGCCTCCGCCAGGGCGTGCTCACGGCCGTCGCTGCGGCGGTATCGGTGACAGACCCGCAGCACGTCGAGCACCACGATCCAGGCCACGATGGCGAACACCACGGCCATCCCGGCGTTGAGGCGGGCGTTGAAGATCTGGGCGGTGGTCGCGGTGATGTCGGCGGATTCGGTGAAGGATGCCAGCTTCGTCTCGAGCGCGCGTGCCTGGGCCAGGAAGCCCACGCGCGGACTGGCGTCGAAGACCTTCTGCCAGATGGCGGTCTGGGTGGTGGCCAGCAGCCAGGCCAGGGGCAAGGCAGTGACCGCGCACATCGCACCACGCCCCATCTTGAAGAGCACCGCCGTGCACAGGCAAAGGGCGATGACGGCGAGGGTCTGGTTGGCGATGCCGAACAGGGGCCACAGGCTGTTGATG
>RGZZ01000130.1 GCA_010028905.1 Pseudomonadota bacterium
GCAAGTAGCGCGCGCAGACGCTGATGTTGTGAAAGACCAAAACTTGGCGTTTGATTTTTTCCCAAACAGCGGCGCGAATTGTCGCGCGCATTTCCGCTGCTTTAAGGTCGCCTGAGCGCTGCGGCCGTTCCGAGCGCACGGAGCGAGATATCGCCGACGCGCCGCTGTGAGCCTCTGTGAAGTGTTTTTTGCCCAGTGCGCGCCGCGGCTCATGTTCCCCCTTGCGGCGCGTCAGAAGAAGCTCTGGACTCGCTCCGTGGCCGCTTTGGTGAAGGCGGATGCCAGGGTTTGCCTCTCTTGAGAAGTGAGCGCGAACCCCGAGGCGATGTGCGCGACGCTGTCTTGGAACTCGCGCAGTTTGGCGCGCGCGTTCTCAGGGGTGACCTCGGTAACGAAGAGTCTGGCGGCCAGGACGCGTATGTCCAGACGAGCTTCTTTGCCTGCGCTGCAGTGCGCCGCGAGCAGGTCCGCCAGGCCCAAGGCGCCTCCTTGGAGGCGCTGCAGCGCCGCTTCCTCGCGCTGCCGCAGGTTCAGCCCGTCGCCGGGAGCGCGCGGGCCTCTGTTCCTTTTGTCCGGACGCCGCCTCGGCTTCTTCAGGGCCGCCCCCGCCGGCATGATCTGACCCGCTTCGGCCGAATCGGTCTGAAGCTGGGACGCAACTTTTGCGACTTCTTCTGCTTTGAAGCCTTCCGCTTCCAAGCCCGCTAAGCTTTCCGCCACTTCGATGCGTTTTGGTTCTAATGCGGCAGCTTCGCGCGCCATGGAGTCGCGGCCGAAAGCTGGAAACGGCTGCGCTTCCGTCGTCACTGAGATTCCTCATCATCATCCCTGAAACCCTGATTGCCTCCGAGACCTTTATCATCATTGGCCTGAAGCCTTGGCTCGTGGTCCCCAAGAGCCCCTGGTTCATTGTTCCCGAATTCATTGCCTGCGAGACCCGAATGGTTCATTGTCCGCGAGACCTCAGATTTTCGCGGTCATGCCGTCTCTGGGCGCAATCTGCGCTCGCCGCGGCGCTTGCGGCGCGTCAGACGGAGCTCTTCAGTCGCTCTGTGGCCGCTTTGGTGAAGGCGGACGCCAGGTCCGTCTTCTCCTTAGGGGTCAGCGCGAAGCCCGAAGCGATGTCCGCGACGCTGTCCTGGAACTCGAGCAGCTTGGCGCGCGCGTTCTCAGAGGTGACTTCGCCGAAGTACAGTCTGGCGGCTAGAACGCGTATGTCCAGACGAGCTTCTTTGCTGGCGTTGCAGTACTCCGCAAGGAGCTCCGCCAAGCCCGAGGCGCTTCCTTCAAGGCGCCGCAGAGCTCCTTCCTCGCGCTGCCGCAGGTTCAGCCCGTCGCTGGGAGCGCGCGGCCCTCTGTTCCTTCTGTTCGCACGCTGCCGCGGCTTCTTGAGGACGGTCTCCGCCAGCGCGATCTGGCGCGGTTCGTCGGTCTGGAGCTCGGGCTTTTTGACTTTCACGGCTTCTTCCGCCTTGGAGTTTCCTTCCAAGCGCTCCGCGTTGAAGCCGAAGCCTTCGCTCAGTTGGATCCGCCTCGGTTCCCTGGACTTCATCTGAGCGCGCAGCATGCGTATCTCCGCAACGAGCGCCTCTTCGTGCACTCGGCGCCACTCCACTTCCGCGCGGAGCGCGTCCAGTTCAAGCTGCTGCGCGTGCAGGGCGGCGTTGAGCTTCGCGGCGGCCTCCAGCGCCATGTGGAGGCGCGCGCCGAAGGTGGCGGATGGCGCGGAAGCCCAAAGCTGCAAGACGGCTGCGCGATTTCGTCACTGAGGCTCTCTAGAACTCTGTCTTTGAAACCTTGAATTCCCCAACCGGGTCGTCCCCGAGATCTCTGTAAATTGAAATCTCTTGTCCCTGAGACCTCAACGCGTCCCCGTCACTCTAGTTTACTGTCCCCGAGGCTATTGAGGCTCTCTAGAACTCCGTCTTTGAAACCTTGAATTCCCCAACCGGGTCGTCCCCAAGATCTCTATAAATTGAAGTTCCTCTATTGTCCCTGAGACCTCAACGAGTCCCCGTCACTCTAGTTTACTGTCCCCGAGGCTCTTGACGGATGTCATTGCCGCATCCAAGTTTTGAGGTGCGCTCCGCCGCGCTTCAGTGCTGCGCTCCAGTGTCCTCGTAAAACCAGAGCGAGTCGTCGAGTTCGCAGCTCCACCACCTGCGGCCATCGTTCATGTACACTCGCCAGTCGTCGCCGTGCTCCCAGAACCACCGCTCGGCGTTAGTCCAGAAGCACTCGAGCGACTCTGGATCTCTGTACCTGGTCCAGGCTGCTCTCTGCTCGGGCGCGGCTTCGGCATCCGTGCGTTCGTCTCTTCCCTCGCGCGGGCCTTCCGACGTTTCGGCGCGGTCTGCGTCCTGATCCGCCCAGCCCGTCTCTTGGCACTCTGTGTGCTGCGAGTCCGCCTCTTCGGCTTCGTCGATGTCTCCCAGCACGAAGAGGGTGATCTGGTCCTGGTGCCACGGCGCGCGGCACGCGGGGCAGCTCTGGGCCAAGAGCAGCTGCGATTTGGCGGCCCAGGCGCCGTTGAGCCGCCACACGACGGCCTCCGTAGCCAGCAGGCACTGCGAGTGGAACGCATGGCCGCACTCGAGTTGTGCCAGTTCTAGCTCCGCGGTCGCGAAGTCGCCGGACCCGGGCCAGCACTGTAGCTGCTCCAAGCAGACGCAGCAGACGTCGGACGGCGCAATCGCCATGGCGGCGCGAGGGAGGAACAGGGGACGAACGAGGGACGCCTGAGCCGTGCGAAGGGCGTAATGTCTTGCTGCGATCTGTCATGCGCGCGTCGCGTTCGCGCGCGAGGAATGACGAAAGTGCGGCGCGCGCTTTTTCCCTCGTTGTTTGCTGCGGCGCTCTGTGCGGCGCTCTGTGCGGCGCTCTGTGCGGTGCTCTGTGCGGTGCTCTGTGCGGTGCTCTTCCCCAAGCTCACCCGCTCTCAGGCCACGAAGCTCGCGATGAGGTGGCCGCACGCGGGGAGGTCTCCGGCGAGCGCGGCCCGCTGCACGATCGCGGAGGCGAGTGCGTCGTGGTATTCCGCCGCGCACCGCGCCGCCTCGTTGCCGCGGCCTGCGACGATGTCCGGGCGCGGCGCGCGCGCCCCGTGGCTCAGCAGGCATATTGCCGAGTCCGCCAGCAGCCGCCGATGGCGCAGATCCAGGGCGTCTCCGAAGCCGCGCACGCTCTGCTCCACCACCCTGTCCAGCGCCGTCTTGCCGGCCAGATCCTCCTGGTCGAGCGGCACTCCGCACCTCAGCATCGCTCTGAGCGCTTGCGGCGATCGGCCGCTCTCGACGGCGAGGACGAGCAGAGGCTTGCCCTGCCGCACCGGCAGCACCAGCTCCTGCTGGTGCGCCCGCAGCGTCGCGACGAGCTCGCCGATCTCCTCGGGGAAGCGGGCCACGGCGCGCTCCAGGCGGCTGGGCGGCAGCTGCGGAGCTTCGCGCCATCCGGGCGTCCGCGGCAGAGCGGGCCGCGCTGGCGGAGGCGTGGAGAAGCGGGACATCTGGCGCCGGGGAGTGCTGGAATCTACCCTTGAGCGCTAGCCGAGAAGAACGAGCGGAGAGGGTGAAGAGAGGATGAAGTGCAGAGAAGAGCCAGAGACCACGAGAGAGCTGACCCAGAAATGGAGCGAGAGGCGCGAAGCGCTTCGAGCGCGCGGCACGCCCCGGCTTGGCGGAGAATACCTTGACTAGGGCCGTCGCTAGCGCTTTTCTGTTGGAAAACGCTATACTCGGGCGTTTTTTGGTAGCTCCGTAAATGGAGCTCCCGCGGATTTGCGAGGCGCCCTTGCAGACGGAGGCCAAAGGAGTCTGCTTCTTCGACGTGGACGGAACGCTCACGCAGGGCGAGTTTGGCAAGAGCCGCGTCAGACCTCCGGTGGAGGCGTGCATCGCGGCGGGGTGGGACGTAGGCGTCGCCACCGCCAGCGGGACGGCGGCTCTTACAGAGCGAAGGGACGCGGCATTGCGGGAGGCTGGATGACCGATGCCATGTGCGCCAACTTGGCCAAGAACGACTTCGTCGCGTTCAACAGCAGCCTCGCGATGCTGGGAGGCAAGGAGTTCAAAGACATCGCCAAGGTGCGCGGCTCTCCCGGCGCGAAAAAAGCCATGTTCATCGGAGCGGTCATGGAGCAGTGCTTTCCCGGACTGCCCGCCGTTCTTTTCGACAACGACCCGAACTGGGACCGAGAAGCGCGCGGCTACAAGGGCGCGGACTCGGACCAAGGGTCGACGATCAAGGGCGTGGCGCATTTGCCGCGAGTCGGCGTCGCCGCCGCCTACTGCATGGCGTCGGTCAAGAACGCGGCGAGCTGCGGCGAGGGCGACCACATTACATCAGACGACTGGCAAAGCGGCAACATAGCGAGGCTGCTGGAAACAAAAGCCGCGCTCTAGTAAAATCTAAAATGGAGATCGTGTTCATTGTACTGATCGCAGCGCTGGTTGTCGGCCTTTTCTTACTGTGGCGCCGTTCGGACCGGCCGTGTCGCCAGCCCCCGGTGGCCAAGCCGAGGGCGCTGCGCGTCGGCGACTACCCGCCGAGCGTGCACCTGGTCTCCAACAAGCCCCCGTGGACGACCCAGCCGCACTGCGTCAACGAGTTCTTCGGCTACATGTCCACGGCCACGACGACGAGCGGAGACAACGGCTACGGGCTGAACCTCCTGGGCCAGTACTGCGAGGGCACGAATACCAACGTCGTCAAGGGCGAGACGTCGCTGCAGACCGCGGACGACGTGGCGAAGTTCCCGCTGACGCACAGGGCGGGCCACCCCTCGTACTACGACGCGCAGTCCGCGCTCGGAGCGTGGGGTCAGCTCCAGGGGTGCAGCTGGCAGGACCACGTGCGCAGCCGGGCGGCGCCGCTGGACGAGGCGGCCTTCGACGCGGAGGCGGTCCTGCTGGTCGAGGGCCAGGGCGGCGCGCCGGTGGCCGTGAGCGTCTCCGGCGACGTGAGGCTCCGCGGCATCGTGGTGAGGCGCGGAGGAGTGCTCTTCATCGGCGAGGAGGCGCCCACGACGCTGCGGGTGAACTTCATCCTGGTCGAGACGGGCGGGCTCCTGCAGGCCGGATCTCCGGACGCGCCTCCGGGCACGAGCTGGGACTTCCGCTTCCAGGGGACGCTGGACGTGGTCCTGACTCACCCCGCCGACGGCTACGGCACCATGCCCGTCCCGACGAGCCAGTGCAGCTATCACTTCTACGCGCCGGGAGTGGACTGGATCTTGCCGAGCGAGCGGTCCCCCCGCGCGGACGCGATCTTCGCGGGCTTCGACGGCACCAACATGTGCTTCACGAACAGCTTCGCGGCCAAGGCCGTCTGCGCGGGCTTCAACGGCTCGTACTGCCTCTGCGGCGCCGCGACGAGGCCGGTCCCGTACGCGGGCACGTGGAGGGCGCTCGAGCAGGACGGCGCGACCCGCACCAACGGCGAGAAGAGCCTGAGCGTGGGCGCGCCGTTGCTGGAGAGCGCGTACCCTCTGTGCTGGGCGAGGCTGGCGCCCGGGAGCGGCGCCAAGGGGTCGAGCGCGCTGACGCTCCACGCCGACGACGTGGCCGGGCTGGCGCTGGCGGACGTGCGGCGCGTCTTCGCGCGGGGCGCGCAGGTGGTCGTGACGAGCAGCAGCCCGCAGTACACGACTGTGGACAACATCAGCGGCATGTCGCCGCTGTACATCGCCGACAAGGACGCGCGGCCCGACGAGGACAGCACGCCGAACATGAAGCAGAACAGGCAGGCGTGCGACGACTACCGCTCGCAGTTCCTGTCCCCGGACCGCGGCGCGGAAGTGGTAGTGGTGGTGGACGTCAGAGCCAACGGCGGCGCGTTCGACCTGGTGCTTCGCGACAAGCTCAGGCTGGACCACGCGCTGCTCCCCGTGGAGCTGGTCAACGGAGACAAGAAGGTGAAGATAGAGGCCACGCACCACGTCGGCGTGCTGACGCACAACATCGTCGTCGACGGGCAGGACGTGGGGGACAAGACGCTGCAGGGCGGCGCGGGCTGCAACGTGTTCAGCGCCAAGATGTCGGCGCGGGCTATGGCGCAGGGGCTGGCGAACCAGACTTCGGCGGAGCTGATGAGGCCCGCCATGGCCTTCATGGCCTCCGACATGCTGGAGGATTCGGATTCCCCGCATTCGTCCGGCCCGATCGGGTCCGGCGGCGCGCTCACCTACAATTACACAACAAAGGGCCCGGGGGGTGAAGTCGGCCGGACCTGCTACCTGGCGCAACACGACGCGGGCAAGTATTGTCTTACCAAGGAGGGAGAAGAGCCCGCGAGCGCCGCCTCGATACGCGGCTCGTGGCTCTTCGGCACCGCGGGCGCCTCGGGGTGCAACGGCATCTTCGGAGGGTCGCTCATGTTCCGGTACGGCAGCTCCGTGTGGATGGACTCCGTGGAGGTGGTGCGCATGGGCACGGCCCCGAACTTCGGGTCCATCGGCCAGTACGCGGTCCACTTCCACCTCTTCGGCTTCGCAAAGAGCTTCAGGGGCTACCTGCGCTCGCCCAAGTACTCCAGGGACGCCACGGTGCGCAACTGCTCCATCTGGAGGAGCTACAGCCGCTTCGTCACGCTCCACGGCGCGTGCGAAGTCGACGTTTCCAACAACGTGTGCTGCATCACCTACGGCAGCGCCATGTTCGTGGAGGACGGGACGGAGCAGCTGAACGTGTTCCAGCACAACTTGGTCAGCTGCGTGTTTCCCAACTGCGCCAACCAGTTCTACAACCCGGCGCCCATATACGCCAACGTGTCCACGGACTTCTGCACCTATTCCCTCTTCTGGCTCAAGAACAACCTGAACGTGATAGCGCGCAACGTCGGGTGCTGCAGCCACGGCAACTGCGCGTTCATTTGGTACGTGCCGCAGAGCGTCGGGTGCCTCCGTGGGCCCAGCGCCGTGTGCTTCGGCTCTGAGAGGCTGCGGCTTCCCGCGTGCGGCTCCATCGACGCCATAGCCCTGTCGAATCAATGCGGCCTCGGCCTGAAGGTCGGCCCCGTGATCAACAACGCGAACGGAGCCCTCGTCAAGTTCACGTCTGGGTACAAGTGCGCCGGCTCGCAGCCGTGCGCGTGCTGGGTCCCGGAGGACTTTGCGTACCCTTTCACGGACCCGGCCACGGGCTGCGTCTCGTACACGGCCGACAACAGCACGGCGCCGAACCTGCTGCACGCGGAGAACGTCGGCTACTGCCTGCCGCTCTACCACAGCGAGTTTCCGGAAGCCATTAGCAACGGGCCCCAGACTCTGGGTATCAGGGGCTGCGACGTGAACGCCCAAGGGTGCAATTGGAGCTTCCAAGACAACCGAGCTCAGTCGCAGTTCATGCCCGTGAACGGCCAAAACGCGTGCACCGACAGGTACATCTCTACTTATTCCGGCACCAGGTGGCTTGAGGGCAATTTCAAGTACCAGCCGCTGACGAAAGACGAGCGGAAAGGAGCCTTCGACGGCTGCATGCTAGTTTCCGTCGAGGGCCAGAGCGCGTACGGCTACGTGCCTAAGATCTTCTCGGGAGTTCTGACTTTCAATCTCGGAGCCAGCTCAGGACTCTGGGGCGGCGTCGGCTGGTCCAAGCAGGGTCCCCCGATGTTTATCGAGTGCTGCTTCCTGGAGACCTCCGATCGAATCGCCGGCAAGATCCCTCCGACCCCACTGGGATGGTCCATGAGCAGCGCACCGAGTTCTAGCACTTCCAACGTGAAAGAGTATCCATGGGGCAGCGCCTTTTTCGCGGACTCAAATAATTGGGACGACGCGCATACCTTATCAAACCTGTACGTCGTCTTCCACAATTTCATGACAAACGGCACGCTCTCTCTGTGCTCGAACGTAAGCGTCTTCACCGGCGCCAAGACTTTTATCGACACCCGCACCACGACATGCCTTGCTCCTAGCGAGTACACGCATTCCGCGGGAGCGACGCTGGCGGTGGCCGTGTTCGACTTCGACTTCCAAGACGTCTTTGGCTCCGTCTGGGATCGCCTCGGCGATAGGTGCGAGGCAGATTGGGCGTTTAACCAGGCTCAGATCTTTAGCTACACCGATATGACGTACTGGAATGTCAAGTTTGGAACCATATCGCAGCAGGATGTTTTTGCGTGTAAGTGGGCCAAAGCCGCCGTGGTGAACAAGGGCAAGTTCAAGCTGCCCCCGCGCGGCGACTGGCCCGGGAAACCGATCAAGTATCCGTTTATGTGCGGAGGGAGCCAAGACCAGTTCGGCCTCTTGAGCGCGAGAGACCCCGCGTTGAACGGCATACCGTGGATCGGCGGCAAGGCGATCAACGCGCTGACGGCGCAGTTTGCGACCGCGGCGGCGCAAGACGTGGGGAACAGGATATGCCAAGCTCTCAGTCAGACTTGGTGGAACGTTCAGAGCATCAGTAACGACGGTACAATATATCCTCTGACGGACTTTGGGGGCGCGAAGGCGCCCGAGGCTTGTAAGACGGCTAGCGAATTCATGGATCCCGGCTCGCGCGCGGGCGGGTCGCATCTAGTATTACTCTTTCTCGCTCTCTTATTGGCGTTCGTTTTCTTCCTCAGGTAGCTTCGCGCCTACCGCCGTCCATGCTCTCCGTGTCCTATCTGTACTCCGCTTCTTCGCATCAGAGCTTACAAGACCGAGACGAACTGGCAGCAGCGCACTAGGCACTCGCCCAGTTCGTGCGATAAAGCAGCGCGCCGCAGGACGCTGCAGGCGAGGGCGTCCGCGTATTGCGAGATGCAGCGCGCGCAGCGCGCGTTGCCCGACCCTGTACGGACTCCGGGACGAACGGCGCGCGCGCCGTGGATCATCAGCCAAATCGCGATGCGAGTCAGTTCGCTCTGACGCTCGGGGACGTGCCTGTCGCGGTCGAGCGGGCTTACCAAAGGCACGTCGCTCGAGAGCGTTGCTTCCAAGGCAGTCCTTCCCGAGGGGTCCCGTTGATTCGGCTCGAAGCCGCTCTCGAGCATTATCTTGATGAACTCCGTCGAGCGTCCGTGCGCGACAGCCAGCACGAGCATAGGCACGCGCGCTCGCCCGCGGACGTTGATCTCGTCGGCGCGCTCGGCGAGCACGGCGACGAGGCGGCCGAGATTTTCGGGGCAGCAGACTACCGCCTGCTCTACATCGGAGCGCAGCCGAGGGAACGGAGGGTTGTTCATTTGGGAGTGCGGCGGCTAACGAAGCGCGGGCGCGCCCTACGCGCTCGCGCGCCTTACGCGGGATGCGCGAGTGTTTGCTCTTAGTCCGTGTTTTCAAAGAACCAGGGGCGGCGAAACGGGAGGTCCCGCGCGCCTTGAATATAGACAAAGCTGGCGATAATGGCGCCGCAACGAGGCCATTTCCCCGAGCGTACGGCCCGCGAGATGACTGCGGCCGCGACGGCGTCTCTGTACTCCGCGACGCAGCGCGCGCACTGTTCGTTCCCGATGCCCAGAGAGAACATGTCGACGCCGAGGGCAGGAGGGCGCGCGCCCTTCGACAGGAGCTGAATGGCCATTTCCACCAGCAGGCGCCTGTCCGCTTTCCTGAAGTCCGCCTTCGCGTGTATGCCAGGTATAAAGACGAAGCTCACGTCTCTCTGTAAGAGCGTCTCGAGCGCCGTTCTGCCTCGCCCGTCTTTCTGATTGACGTCGACGCCGTGGTCTAGCATGGCCCTGAGGTATTGCGGCGACCGACGGAGCTCAATGGCCAAGCCCAGCGGCGTCTTGCCCTCGGCCGGCGACGCGAGGTGCTGCGCGTTTGATTTGAGCGCGGCGATCAGGGCAGCTATGTCCTCGGGCTCCTCTTCGATTACCTTTTGCACCGCGGCAAGTTCTGCGCTCAGAGCGGCGCGCGCGCGAGGGCGGTAAGGAAGAGACCAGCTAGCCATGGGAAGCTTGAGCGGCCCTGGGACGGCAGACGCTCGCATCAGAGCCTTGCACGAGCGCGTTTCAGAACTTGCAGAGTTGGAACTTCCTTACTGCGCAGCTTCAATGTTCAGCAGGTTTGATTTTGGTCTCTCATGTTTTTGAAGTCCTGCAAGCGGAAGACTCCACAAGTCAAAGAATTCCTGCACGTCAAGTGTATCTTGTGGGAGCTTAGTGGCTGCCAACGACGTTTACTGTAGATTCGCGTCTGAAAGGCCGCGCCCGGGACGAGTCTGAGGCTCTTGCGCGCGGCGCAGAAGGCGCGCAGCGCCTGCTGCTCCTCTGGGCCCCAGAGCTCCGGGCTCCGGAGCGCCGCGTCCGTGGCCAGGCCCAGCGCGGCCGCTTCGGCGCCAGCGGCCTCGAGCCTGGCGCGGAAAGAGGCCTCCTGCAGGACGCGCCGGGCCACGTTTGCTGCAAAGAGCTCCGCGGCCTTGGCCGGCGCGGCCAAGGCCGGCACGACGTGCGTAGGTCTCTTGAAGCCCTCCACAGAGGCTCTCAACGGCATCCCTGGCCGTTGGACCAGCACTGTGACGACTCCGGATCGCGGCTGCTCCAGGTTCCTGTCTTGGGCGCGGCCTCTTGCTCCGCGGCTTCCGCGCGGCCCGATCCTCCGCGCAGCTTTCTTCCTCGATGTCCGCGCGCTCCCTTCAATGTCGCCCATCACGAAGAGCTCAATCTCCCGAGGGCTCGCGCGGCTCGGCGGCCCAGACGTGGCCAGAAGGCATTCCGAGTGGAAGCCGTGGCCGCAGCGGAGCTCCGGCTCGGCGGTGGCCGGCGCGAGGCCAGCGCTGCACCTGCCAGATGGAGCGTCGTGAGGCGCGAGCGCCATTGCCCTCACGGGGGGGGGAGGCTCGAGCGCTTCGCGCACGGGCGCCCCGGCGTGCTTGTCGTGCGTCCCGTCCGTGTTCTAGTGCGGCTTCTGGCGTCCGTCGTGCTGCGCGCGTGCTTTTGTTTTTGCCTCGTCGTTGCCGCGGCGCTCTTCCTCCCGCTCGCTCAGCCGCGCTCTCGGTGCACAAAGTCGGCGGCCTCAGTCCTGGTCTTCGGTCGTCGAGCCCGTGTCCGCGAAGAACCAGTCGCCGGTCGCGCCGTTCCACCACCACTTTCGCCCCGCGAATTGGTACGGCTCCCAGCGAGCATCGCCCTCCCAGAAGCAGTCGCCGACGTCGCCCTTGACCCAGTACACGCGCCCCGTGGCCGGGTCTTGGAACCGCCGCCACGGCAGCGAGTCGCTCCGCGGCAGGAGGGCGAGCTGCTCCCACGTCAGATCCTCCAGGCGCCGGACGTCGCTCGTGTCCCAGGGCCGCCTGC
>RGZZ01000131.1 GCA_010028905.1 Pseudomonadota bacterium
TAGATACCATATGAGCGGTCAGAGCGGCCGGCCAGGATGCGATGCAGGAAGACCACCTCGTCCCGGTTCTCCTTTACGGCCACCCGATAGGCGCGGCAGCCCCCGAGCCTGCGCTCGAGCGAGGTGAGCTCATGGAAGTGGGTGGCGAACAGCGTCTTGCAGCCGATGGCGCTGTGCAGGTGCTCGGCCACCGCCCAGGCGATGGAGAGCCCGTCGAAGGTGGAGGTTCCCCGGCCGATCTCGTCGAGCACCACCAGACTTCTTGCCGTGGCGTTGTTGAGGATGTTCGCCGTCTCGGTCATCTCCATGAGGAAGGTCGACTGGCCCAGGTGCAGATCGTCGGACGCGCCGACCCGGGTGAAGACCCGGTCGACGATTCCCAGGCGTGCGGATTGCGCGGGCACGAACGACCCCATCTGGGCCATGATCGACACCAGCGCCACCTGCCGGAGATAGGTCGACTTGCCCGCCATGTTCGGTCCCGTGATGATGAGGAGGCGCTCGTCGGCTCCGTCGACGTAGACGTCATTGGGAACGAACGGGGTCTTGAGGTTTCGCTCGACCACCGGATGGCGGCCGCCTTGCACCGCCACCACATTGTCGAGGGTCATCTGCGGGCGTATGAAGCCGTGTCGCGCCGCCACATGGGCAAGCCCGGCGAGCACGTCGATCTCGGCCAGGCGTTCGGCGTTGCCGCGGATGACGTCCTGGCGGTCGGCCACCTCTCTCACCAGATCGGTGAAGATGGCGTGCTCGAGGTTCTTGATGCGCTCGTCGGCGCCGAGGATCTTCTCCTCGTACGACTTCAGCTCTTCGTTCACGAAGCGCTCGCCATTGGCGATGGTCTGCTTGCGCACGAAGTCGGCCGGCACCGCGGAGAGGTTGGCGCGTGTGACCTCGATGTAGTAGCCGAAGACGTTGTTGAAGCCGATCTTGAGCGATCGGATTCCGGTGCGCTCGCGCAGCGCTTCCTCCATCTCGTGGATGCGTCGTCGTCCGGACGTCCGGATCTCACGCAGCTCGTCGAGCTCGTCGCTGAACCCGGGGTTGATGAGGTTCCCCTCGCGCACGCTCACCGGACACTCAGGCGAGACAGCGCGCTCGAGTCGCGAGGTCAGGGTCTCGAGGAAATCGAGCTCGTCGAGCAGGGTTCGCAATCGGGCCGCGCGCAGCTCTCGGGCGCACGTCGCAAGTTCGGGCAGGCGCGCAAGCGACTGGGTGAGCGCGAGCAGATCCCGGCCGTTTGCTGTGCCGTACACCGCGCGAGACAGAAGGCGTGGCAGGTCGAGCACGCGGGCGAGAACCCCGCGGAGGGCGTCGGTGGCATCGAGGCGCTCGACAAGCTCCTCCACGGCGTCATGTCGGGCTTCGATGCGCTCCGGGGTGATCAGCGGGCGCTCGATCCAGGCGCGCATGAGACGCGCCCCCATCGAGGTCACGCAGGCATCGAGCGCCCACAGCAGGCTTCCACGACGCTCACGCCCCATGAGGGTCTCGACCAGCTCGAGGTTGCGGCGTGTGGTCTGGTCGATGATCATCACATCGTCGGTGGCGTAGGTCGATAGCGCGCCCAGGGCCACCGAAGCGGTCTTCTGCGTGTCCTGGACGTAGCGCAGGAGCGTCGCGGCGGCGCGCAGCGCGGCGGGCATGTCGATGACGCCGAAGCCACGCAGCGACTGGACACCGAAGTGATCGCGCAGGATGCGCTCGGCCTCGGCGTCAGCGGGGGCCTGGGTCTCGCCGAGGGTGATCTGGTCGAGCTCGGCCATCTCTCGCACATCGGCGAGGTCGCCATCCACGAGAAGCTCGGCCGGGCGTCGTCGCTGAACCTCGTCGATGACGCGTGTCGCATCGGTGATCTCTGTGCAGGTGAACTCTCCCGTGGTGATGTCGGCCACGGCCACGCCCACCGAATCGGGCTGCCTCACAAGGGCCATGATGTAGTTGTTGCGGCGCTCATCGAGCATCACCGGATCGAGGATGGTGCCCGAGGTCACGATGCGGGTGACGGCGCGCTTCACCACCCCCTTGGCCAGCTTCGGGTCTTCGACCTGGTCGCCGATGGCCACGCGTCGCCCCTTCGCCACCAGACCCCGCAGGTAGTTGTCGAGGGCGAAGAACGGGACGCCGGCCATGGGGATCTTGCCCACGCTCCCGGCGTCCTTCTTCGTGAGCACGATCTCGAGCAGGCCGCTCGCCGCCACCGCGTCCTCGCCGTAGGCCTCGTAGAAATCGCCGACCCGCATGAGCAGGAGGCAGCCGTCGCTCTCGCGCTTCAGGTCGTAGTACTGGCGGAGCATCGGGGAGAGCCCAGCGACCTCGGTCTCGTCGCGGGGGTCGCGCCAGGTCGTCGGATCGTAGGCGACGTCGGTCATCTCGGCGATTCAGCCTGGGGGCGCGTGGCCAGGCGCAGATGCCTGCGTCGGTTGCCGTCAGCGAAGCGCCGGCGCTCTTCGTCGGTCTCGGCGATCAAGGGGGCCACGTGCTGACGCTTGCCCTGGGCATCGAGCGAGACGTACGTCAGATAGGCGCTCGACGTGTGCTTTCGCTCTCCCGTCAGAGGGTTCTCGGAGACGACCTTGACGCCCACCTCGAGCGAGGTGTTCGAGACGAAGTTCACGCTGGCCCACAGCATGGCGATGTGACCCACCTGGATGGGATGGTAGAAGCTCATGGAGTCGAGGCCCGCAAGCACAACAGGTGTTCGACAGTGGCGCTGGGCCGCGATGGCGCCGCAGATGTCGACCCACTCCATCACCCGGCCACCGAAGACCGTGCCGAGCGGGTTGGCATCGTTGGGCATCACGATGTGGGTCATCTCGACCCGAGACTGCGAGACGGGGCGTCCCTCGCTCATGGCTATCCTTTCTTGAAGCGCGCCAGTGTCTCGGGCGCGCTCTCCAATGCGTTGGCGGCCCTCGCCATGACGAACAGCAGATCGGAGAGCCGGTTGAGATAGACGAGCACCGACTCGCTCACCGCTCCTTCGTCCTGCATGCCGACGGCGGTGCGCTCCGCGCGACGGGCAACGGCGCGAGCGAGCTGAAGGTGGGCGCCCACCTGTCCGCCGCCGGGAAGGACGAACTCTCGAAGCGGATCGGTGATCTCCATCAGGGTCTCGATCCAGCTCTCGACCTCTGCAACCTCGACGTCTACCTCAACACGGGTGCCTGCCACGTCTGGGGGGGTAGCGAGGTCGGCGCCCACGACGAACAGCTGATGCTGCACGCGTTCGAGCATCTTGTCGATGGTCTCTGGCGGGGTGAAGGCGCGGATCACGCCCACGAGTGAGTTCAGCTCATCGACCTCGCCATAGGCGCACACGCGCTGCGCGCTCTTTCGCACACGACGCCCACCGGCCAGTGCGGTCTCGCCGCCGTCGCCGGTCTTTGTGACAACTTTCGTGATTCTCATGGGTTGCTCCACAGGGTTCTCAGGTGCCCCTCACGTGACGGCCTCGAAAGGCGCGACACGGCCGGGGGGGCAGGGGCACCGAATTGCGGCGGGGAACTTCGAGGCGCATGGGCATAAACCATTCCACCAGCGACGAGACTTCCCGATCCGGCGAGGCCGCAGGGGAGCCCCGCGCCTGGACGCACGATGAGGTCGTGGCCATCCTCGAGCACTCCGCTGCCTTTCTCCAGGTGGCGGTGAGCGGGCTGAAGAACGATCGGCTCGATGGGCAGGCCGTGGCCGACGAGGCCACCGTGCGTGACATCGTCGCCCATCTGGCGGTGTGGGAGGCGGAGTTCCTCCGAGAGGCGCGACTGGCGTCGCGCCGCGATGCGGCAGACCTCGGGGAGCGATTCGACCCCGCCTCGCCGGTCGGCGGATGCCTGCTCTCGGGCTTCGGTTGTGGCGATCTCGAATGGGAGCGCCGCCATGCCGAGCAGCTCGAGAAGGGAGAGACCGGAACGGTGTTCCTCGCCCTCGAGAAAAGCCAGCGGGTGCTGCTCGCCTTCGCCAAGGACCTGTCGCCGCGGGCCCTCACGCATCACGCAGACTGGCCCTGGGGGGGCAGCAGCACGCTCGCTGCGCTGCTGGTCACTGCGGCCGCCCACAAGCGGGGCCACGCCGAGGAGATCCGCAGCTGGCGGACGCGGGGCTGCTTCTGAGACGATCAGTGCGAGAACCGCACCCCGTTGAGCAGCGCCTCGATGTCGGCGTCTGCCCGGGCCATCGCTGACGCATCTCCCGTGATGACGACCTCGTGCATGTCGACCCGCTCGCCCGTCTTCCGCGGGGTGAAGATGATGAGCGCAGCGACGGGAGCGCCTTCCTGAAAGGTGGCGACGAAGCCGAAGCGCCACGCCTTCTGGCCGCCCATCGACGTGGTCTCGAGATCGGAGAAGGTGATCCCTGACAACCGCGGCATGGTCGAAGCGGTCGACTCGTAGCGCGTGCGCGCGCTGTGATACCAGCTCTCGGCGCGATCGGTGACGGCCCCCTCGTAGACCTGATAGAGGCCACGAAGGGCAGGGAAGGCGTGCGCGAAGCGGACCTCGGCCAGATCGCTGCTGCCCGTTCGGGGGCGCTGCTCCCAGCCTGACGGAAGCGACAGGGAGTAGCCGTAGGCCGCGCTTGTGAACGCTCGACCGAGGGGCGAAGGCGAGGGCGTGGCCTCCGCCGCTGGCGCTGCCGGTGCGACACCGGTGGGTGCCGCACCGACCGGCGCCGCCATCAGGCTGAGGGCCAGCATCGCGCCAGCCAGAGAGCGCCTGGCGTGCATGGGCTACTCGCCCTTGTACTCGGGCTTGCGCTTCTCGACAAAGGCGGTGAGGCCTTCACGGGTGTCGCGGGTGTTGCACAGAAGCCCGAACTGCAGCCGCTCGAGGCTGAGGCCGGTGTCGAGATCGACCTCGAGCCCCTCGTGGGTGGCGCGCTTGGCGGCAGCCACGGCAAGGGGGGCGTTGCGCGCGATCTGGGCCACCATCTCCTTGGTGGTGGCGAGGAGGCTGGCCTGGGGCACCACCTTGTTCACGAGTCCGATGCGCAGCGCTTCATCGGCCTTGATCTGGGCGCCCGTGAGCACCAGCTCGAGCGCCAGTCCCTTGCCGATGACCCGCGCGAGCCGCTGGGTTCCCCCGTATCCGGGAATGATGCCCAACCCCACCTCGGGCAGGCCGAGGCGGGCGTTCTCCGATGCGATTCGGATGTCGCAGGCCAGCGCCAGCTCGCAGCCGCCTCCGAGGGCGAAGCCGTTGATGGCGGCGATGACCGGCTTTGAGAGCCGTTCGATCTGACGCATCAGCGCTTGCCCGATTCGGGCCTTCTCAACCCCACCGGCACTGTCGAGCACGGCCAGCTCGGCGATGTCGGCACCGGCCACGAACGACTTCTCGCCCGCGCCCGTGACGATGATGGCGCGCACGGGGAGCTCTTCGTCGAGTGCGCGCAGGGCGCGGCTGAGATCGCTCACGACCTGGCTGTTCAGGGCGTTGAGCTTGTCCGGGCGGTTGATGGTGATCACGCCAGCCGCGCCATCGCGCTCGACCAGCAGGGTTTCGAAGGTCACTGCCTGTTCCAACATGCCATCCTCCTGTGCTTGGGTGGGAGGGCGGATCGGCGGTCTCGCACGACCCGCCCCCCAGGGGCGAAGCGATCAGAGCGCGCTGAGGTCGACGACGCCAGGCGGATCGGTGCTGTAATCGTAGAAGCCCTTGCCGGTCTTCTTGCCCAGCAGTCCGGCGCGCACCATGGCGCGGTTCAGCGGACAGACGCGGAACTTGGGATCTCCGAACTCCTCGAAAAGGGTGTGGCAGGCGTGCTCCTGCACGTCGATGCCGATGAGGTCGAGCAGGGCAAGCGGGCCGATGGGCATGTTACCGCCCAGCTTCATGGCGCGGTCGACGTCGAGTGCCGAGCCCACGCCCTCGTACACGGCCCACATGGCCTCATTGAGATAGGGGATGATGAGCCGGTTGAAGATGAAGCCCGGCTTGTCCTTGGTCACGATGGGCTCCTTGCCCATGCAGGTGGCGAGCTCGACGCCGAGCTGCACCGTCTTCTCAGACGTGTGAATCGTGCGCACCACCTCGACGAGCTTCATCATCGGCACGGGGTTGAAGAAGTGCATTCCGATGAAGCGGTCTGGGCGGCGGGTGCTCTGGGCCATCTCGGCCACCGAGAGCGATGAGGTGTTGGTGGCGAACACGGTCTTCTCCGGGCAGATGGCGTCGAGTTCGGCGAACAGCTGCTTCTTGACGGCCATGTTCTCGGTGACGGCCTCGATGACGATGTCGGCTTCCTTGACTGCGCCCAGATCGGTGCAGCTGACGATGAGCGCCATCATCTGGGCCTGCTGGTCAGCCGTGATGATGCCCTTCTTCGCAAAGCGCGCCAGGCTGTCTTCGATGGTCTTGCGCCCGCGGTCGATGAAGCGCTGCTCCACGTCTCGCATGATCACATTTGCGCCGGCCTGCGCTGCGGCCTGGGCGATGCCTGCGCCCATGGTTCCCGAGCCGATGACCGCAATGGTCTTCACCGGCAGGGCTGTCTTCGTCAACGTCATGATGGTTGCTCCTTCTCTGGGTTGTTGAGGTCAGAACGTCTCCTGGGCGCCGCTAGGCGCGCTGGCCCGCGGCTTGTGGCGAGGCCTGGCGCGCCATCTCGGCCACCACCATGTCACCCACCGTGTCTGTGCCGAGTCCGCTCTGGGCAGAGACGTCACAGATGCGGCCGCTCCCGAGCAGCGCGGCCACGGACCGCTCTACCGCCGCGCCCGCAGCGTGCTCACCGAGAAAGTCGAGCATCATGGAGAGCGCCAGGATGGCGCCGATGGGATTGGCCTGGTTGGTCTTGGCATACTTTGGCGACGAGCCGTGGATGGGCTCGAACATGGAGACCTGGCCGGGATGGATGTTGCCCGAGGCCGCAATCCCCATGCCGCCCTGCAGCATGGCGCCCAGATCGGTGATGATGTCGCCGAACATGTTGCTGGTCACAACGACGTCGAAGGCCTCTGGGTTCTTGACCATGAACATGGCCATGGCGTCGACGTAGACCGTCTCGCGCTCGACGTCCGGGTATTCGCTCCCCACCTCGGTGAAGACGCGTCGCCAGAGATCGAAGGCGCGGACCGCGTTGGCCTTGTCGACCAGGGTGAGCTTCTTGCGGCGGTTGCGCTTGCGTGTGAGCTCGAAGGCATATCGGATCACACGCTCGACGCCCTTGCGGGTGAACGTCATCTGCTGCGTGGCGACCTCGTCGGGCGTTCCCTTCTTGAAGAAGCCCCCCACACCGGTGTAGACGTCTTCGGTGTTCTCGCGCACCACCACCATGTCGATGTCTTCCGGGCGCTTGTCCTTGAGCGGCGTGAGGTTCTCGTTGTAGAGAACGATGGGGCGCAGGTTCACATACATGTCGAGGTCCCAGCGGATCGCCCCGACGATGCCGGCCTCGATCAGGCCCGGCGTGAGCCGCGGGTCGCCCAGGGCCCCGAGGTAGATGGCCGCGTGGGCGCGGAGATCATCGAGGATGCCTTCGGGCATGATCTCGCCGGTGGCCAGGTAGTGCTCGGCCCCGAACGGATAGGTCGTGAGGGTGTAGCCGAACGGGTGGATCTTCGAGACGGCCTCGAGAACCTTCAGCCCCTGCGCCACCACCTCGGGACCGATTCCGTCGCCTCCGATGACTGCAATCCTGTGCATGCTCTAGAGCTCCTCTCCCTCACGCAGACGGCGAACGGTTGATTCGACGCGATTCATGGCGATCTCGAGCTGGGGCATCGGCACCGTGTATGAGATGCGCAGGTAGCCTTCGCCGCACGATCCGAGCGCTGATCCCGGAACGGTCACCACGTGGCCCTCGAGGAGCAGGATGCGGGCGATCTCCTCGGAGGTGCGACCCAGCGATCTCACGTTGACGAACGCGTAGAACGTGCCCTCTGACTCGACGCACGACAGTCCGTCGATGGCGTTCAGCCGCGAGATGACGAACCGACGGCGCCGGTTGAACTCGTCACGCATCTGCTGCATGAAGTCCTGCGGACCTTTCAGTGCAGCCAGCGCGGCCCACTGCGCGTACGAGGGGGCGTGCACCGAGTTGAACTGCTGCAGCTTCACCATCTGCTCGATGACCGGCGCGGTGGCGGCGGCATAGCCGATGCGCCATCCGCACATGCACCACGCCTTTGAGAACGAGTGGATGCAGATGGTTCGCTCTCGCATGCCGGGCAGCGAGGCCATGCTCACATGGGTTGCAGGGGCGTAGACGAGGCTCTCGTAGACCTCGTCGCTGAGGACCAGCAGGTTGTGGGCGCGGGCCACCTCGGCAACGGCGCTGAGGTCTTCGCGACTGAGAACGGCCCCGGTCGGGTTGTGCGGGGTGTTCACGATGACCATCTTGGTGGCCGCGGTGATGTGCGCCCTCAGATCGTCTGCCTGAAGGCGGAAGCCCTTCTCTTCGCGCAGGGCGACCCGAACGGCCCGGGGTTGATGGTGGACAGGATCGCCAGGTGAATGGCGTTGATTCCGCCCACCGTCACGATGACCTCGGTCTCCGGGTCGTAGCTCACTCCGTTGTCGCGGGCGAGCTTCTGGGCGATGGCCTCTCGCAGCGCGGGGATGCCGGCGTTCGTGGTGTAGCGGTTGAGGCCTTGATCGATCGCGCGCTTCGCTGCGTCCTTGACGAAAGCAGGGGTGTCGAAGTCCGGTTCACCGAGCCCCAGGCTGATCAGATCTTCGATGTGGCTGCGATTGGCCAGATCAAAGGCGCGGCGTATGCCCGAAGCGCCGATCTGGCGCACACGCTCGCTCAGGAAGTCATCGACCAGAGGGTCTGCCATTCTAGAGGGCTTGCCTTTCTGCTCACGGTGTCGGGCTGGCTGGGGGGGCGCGACGTCTCTGCAGAGGTGGCAAGCGCACAGATGCAAGCGGGGCCGGACCGTGGCACGGGGCCGCACCTTCGTCGACGAGAGGTGCATTCCTGCGTTGCTCTCTTCGCGTGGAGGATTGTTACCGCCGGGCGCCCAACCCCCCCTCCCCGCATGCCCGCGTGCACGCACGCAGAGCGCTCGTCCATTCGCGGAGGCGCTTGACTCGAAAGGTGTCGCCGTCAACATGTCCGTTTCATCGCCGTCCTTGCTCACCCGTATCGGAAATGCCATCTACCCCTGGCGTGGCGCGTTCGGGGTGCCACTCGTCGCGGTCGTCCTCGTCTTCGGTCACCCACAGCTCGACCGAGGATGCACGGATGCGATGGCCCGGGTTCTTGGGGGATGGACCACGATGCTGGCAGGGCTCTTCGTACGTGTCTGGGGGGTGGCTTGCTGGTTCACGCGGAACACCGAAGGGGTCATCGGTGGCAAGCGTCTCATGACCGAGGAAGGCCCGTATCCCTATACCCGCAACCCGCGCTACCTGGGCAACTTCCTGATGGGGCTGGGCGCGTCCATCCTCTCGGGTGTTGATTCGGTGCCGCTTGCCTACACGCTGGTATGGTGCGCCGTGCACGTGCCCATCATCTCTGCCGAGCAGGTGACGCTCGGCGAGCGCTTCGGCGCGGTGTACGAGAGCTACTGCAGACGCGTTCCCATGTTGATCCCTCGCCTCGATCCGGCCTACCCGATTGCGGCGCAGGCCTTGTTCGTCAACTGGCGGGGCGGGTTGCGGGAAGAGGTGGGCACCGTCAGCGGCTGGATCTGCATCGGCATCTTCCTGCACTTCTGGCGCGCCAGCCATTTCGCCGGGTGGGGAACGTTTGGCGCGCATTGGCTCGCACTGGCGCTCATCGCCCTGGTCTTCACCGGGTCGGAGAAGCTGCGGCGCTCCATTCCTCTCGAGCAGGTCGAGCGCCCGGAAGATCGCCCCATCCGACCCTGACCTTCGTCGTGCGATTCGGGGAAGCGGGTCGCTGAGAGGCGACTCTCCCCCGTCGCCCCCGGTTCAGCGGCAGGCGTCGCGGATCAGGTTCAAGAGCGTGGCGGTGTCGAGCAGCCCTTCTCGTCTTGCGCGCACGGTGCCCGTCGAATCGATGGCATAGGTGACGGGCAGCGCCGTGAGCCGCCCCCAGCCTTCGAGCTCGGTCGGACGTCCCAGCAGATGGATGACGTCTGCGCGCGCGGGTCCGGTGACGCTGGCTACCTCTCGGTCGCTCGCATAGTCGAGCGCCACATCGATCACGCCCGCACCTGCAGGCAGCGGGGAGGGGAGGCGAGAGAGCGCTCTCGCCATCTCGACCGCGGGCGGACTCCACGGTGCCCAGAAGATGACAAGCCTGGGGCGACCCTCGAGGCGCCCCAGGTCAAATGGAGCACCACCGGCGACCTCCGGCAAGCGCAACAGGGGCGCCTGCCCGCCTGCACGTGGCGGAGAGGTCGGCGCACCCTGTGCCTTCCAGACGGAACACACAACGATGCCGACAAGCAGCAGGGGGATGGCCGCTCCCCACCGGTTTCGGGAGGAGGCTGCGTCGCGGGTCAGGCTTCGAACACCTTGATGCTGTTCCCGCCACCGCTCGCCACCTGTGCGCAGGCTTCACGCGCGCGGTCGAGCACACCCTGGGCCTCTGCACCGTGCTCGGGACACGCGGCGATACCGATGCTCAAGGTGCTCGCGCCGTTCAGGTCAGGGAAGTTCAGATGGCTCACGGTGCGAGAGATCTGGTCGGCGAGATTCCTCGCGATGCGTGAAGGTGTGCGCGGCAGCATCACGGCCAGCCCATCACCGCAGTGCCCACCCAGGTCGGTGCCTTCTTTGAGGAAGTCGTTCACCAGGGAGGCGATCTCGGTGTGAATGGAGGCCAGCCGTTCGTCGCCGAGACGGCTGCTGATGTCGGCGCTCTGATCGAGCTTCAGGAAGACCACCGAACACGCATCGTTCATGGCCTGCGCACGTTCGATCTCGCGCGTCAGGGCGGTGACGAAGACGTCTTTGCCCACAAACCCCGAAGCGTCGCGGTCGCTGGGGTCGATGGCCAGCGAGGCCGGGGTGGATGCGGTCTGTGTGGGCTCTGGCGGTCTTGCGGCGCCGGTGGTATCGGTGCCCTCGCCAGGACGGCGAAGCAGCTTGCCCCCTCCACCCGAAGACTTGCCGAGCAGGCCACTTCTCGGCGCGGGAGGCGGGGCCGGAAGCGGGTTTGCTTCCAGCTCTGCCTGCAGCCAGGCGGGCGTGCTGGGGGCGGAGGGTCGAATGCGGAAATCGTCTCCACCTCCGGCACGGG
>RGZZ01000132.1 GCA_010028905.1 Pseudomonadota bacterium
CTCATCGTGGGGCACGCGCTCGGGCCCCACGAGACCGGGCTCTACTCCATCGCGGTGAGCCTGGGAGACCAGCTGCTGCTGCTGCCCACCTCTCTTGCCGCGGTGATCTTCCCGAGATTGAGCGCAGAGCCAGATGCAGCAACACGCTTCCGCGCCGCCCTTCGGGCCACCGCCGTTACGGCACTGCTGCTGGGCACGCTCACGGCGGCGTGTGTCGCGGTGAGCCCGTGGCTCATCGAGACGCTCTTCGGCGCAGCCTTCGCGAACGCAGCGGTGGCCTGGCGTTGGCTGGCGCCGGGCGTCTTCTTGTACGGCCTCGAGATCGTGATCGCCCAGTATCTCAGTGGAAGCGGCTTCCCCCCCGCGGTGATGGGCCTGTGGATCGTGATCGCTGCAGGCAATCTGGGCGCAACCCTCTGGGCAGTCCCGCGTTACGGCATCATGGGCGCCGCGGCAGTCACTTCCGGCACCTACGCCGTGCTGCTCGTGGCCATCACCGCCGTTGCGGCGCACCACGCCAGACGTGGGCAGGGCTGAGCCCTACCCCTGTCGCGACGTGAGACGCGCCACGAGCCACCCGAACATACCGAACAGCACCATCGACAGCACCACCTTCAGCATGCCGTATCGACTGGTGGGCATCGTGGCAACCAGCGGGCGATCGACCACCTTGTACGGCACCACGCGACCCGCCTCCTGAAAGAGCGCCAGATTGTACTGCTCGCTCAGCACCAGCAAGACCTTCTCGTTGAGCTTGACGTCACGCACGAGACGCTGGTAGGCCAGCAGCGCGTCGGGAAGGGCCTTGAGCTTCGCCTCGCGCTCCTCCACCATCTTGCGCAGCTTGTCGACCCGTGCCTTCGTGCCCGCTTCGAGCGCCTTGAGCTCGATCTGATGATTGAGATCGCCCGGCGCGTCGAGCTGGCTCTGCGTGCCCGTGAGCTCGACCTCGTGGAGGGCGAGCTGACGGTGAAGCTCGAGGAGCGCGGTGATCTCGGCCTTCTCGCGCTCCTCCTGGGGCACGAAATCGCGGGTGGCCATGAAATCGCGCAGGGCTTTCTCGGCCTTCTGGAGCTTGACGCGCACACCGCTCACCTGCTTGCTCAACGTGGCGCTCTTGCTGCTGTTGTCGCCCGTGAGACGCGCGTCGAGGAAATCGAGGCAGGCGTTGGCGATGCGCTGCGACAGCTCGGCCGATTGGGTGCGCACCGATACCTTGATGAGGCTGTCTTTCTGGGTCACAACAATGGCGCTGGCCAGGCGCCGCAGCAGCCGGTCGCGATCGCGGTCGGCGGCGGGCGTGTCTGCTCCTCCCCAGAACGTGTCATCGGCGTCGAGGTGCAGCGAATCGGCCACCGCAAGCCGACACGCATTGCTCTGCAGCAGCGCCATCAGGTAGAAGAGATTGCTGCCCATCACCCCACCGGTGAGCGCGCCGGCGGTGAGCTCATCAGCCATGGCCCGCAGTCCGCCCTGGGTCGACGGGGTAGCGTAGACCGTGGCCGTGGAATCGTAGACGGGCTTCTGATTCACCACCACAGTGACTCCGACACCCGCGCCGAGCAGCGCGAACACGAGCACGACGATGATGGCCCTCAACGGCGAGGGCCGTGCGGGAACGGTTGCCGGCGAGTCTGCGCTCACGCCAGCACCTCTCCGATCACAGACGCGAGGAAGCGCATCACTTGATCAACCGGTACAGCACGGCGCCATTGGTGAGAACGCGCAGCGCATCGATGAAATGTTCCCAGGCCGTGGGCTGAGAGATGATGGCGCGCGGCGGCACCAGCACGAGGTCGCCCTCGTCTACCGTGGCGCTCTCTGACACGCGGCTCATCTCACCGTTCGCGCGCATCACCAGAATGCCGCTCTTGAGTGCGTCCGGCGTGAAATCGCCCGCGCGCGCCACATAGTCACGCACCTTCCAGCCCGCGGTGAAGGGCAGCGCGGACGGCATGGTGACCGCGCCCGAGACGATGACGAGACGGCTGGGACGGGGAACGAAGAGCAGGTCGCCCTCGCGCAGACCGGGATCGCCCTGCCCCGTGGCCAGGATGCGCGGCAGGTCGATGGCGATGCGCCCGCTCGACAAGATGCGCGAGATGACCCTGGGCGCCAGTACGCTCTTGGGAGATCCCTTCAAAGCATCGACCACGGCCCCCGCCGGGCTTCCCGCGGAGACCTCGGCGCGAATCGCCCCCTGCCTTGCCGCCTCGGCGGTGGCCATCTGGCGCGCGATGCCCTGCAACGTGTCGAACGCCTCTGACGTGAGCTGCAGGCGCTGCGCGTCGATGATGCTGTCGTTGAAGCGGATGAGCATGGCGGCGCGTGCGTCGGCCTCTGGGGAGAGGCCACCCGCGCGCTTCACCAGATCGCGCAACGTGTCCTTGCGTGGATCGAAGGCATAGTCGCCCGGATGCATCACCTCACCGCGCACCGTGACCACGCTCGGCCAGCGGGTGCGCCCCACGTCGGTTCGAATCACCAGCACGTCGAGGTTGTGCAGCGCGGTGACCGAGTCCGGACCGCTCAGGGTCGCGTCGAGATTCAGCGGAAGGACGGTCAGGTGGCCGGTGACGGGGTCGACCCTTCCCACCTCGGCGTCAGACGACGCCTCGGGGAGCAGGCCCCCTGCCTGGTAGATGAGGTCGCGTACCGTCATGCCCTCGAAACGGGTGTACTCCCCGGGTCGGGTCACGGCGCCGTTCACTCGCACGCGCGCACTCTTGAAGAGCACCTGCGCGGCCGCGTACACGAGCACCTTGTCGCCCGGCAGAAGGGTCACGTTGTCGCGCTCGCTGCCCCGCAGCGCGCTGTCGAGATCGAATCCGATGACCTGAGGCGTCTGTCCGCTGCGTGGGCGATACACCTCGGCATGGCCGGGGAACACCCCATGGCGCATGCCCTGGGCGCGCGCGATGAGCGTGGCCACGCGCATCCCTGGCGCGTAGGCGTAGACGCCGGGTCGCTGCACCTGACCGTCGAGGGTGATGGCGTTGCGCGCATCCGGGAGCACCGACAGCACGATGACCCGATCACCCGACTTCACGGCTGTGGAAGGCGCCTTCTTGTACTCGAGGTCGAGCACGATGCGGTCCCGGCCCGCGCTCACCCGCTCGATCTGCACCCGAGGCGCATAGGCTTCCGCCATGAGACCGCCCGCCAACCCGACGACCTGGGCCAGGGTGCGCTCTCCGCGCAGCTCATAGAGCGCAGGGCGAACGACCTCGCCATCGACCGCCACCTCCGGTCCGCGGGCGGGGATGAAGACACGATCGCCGCTGCGCAGGCGGATGGTGTCGGTGGGCACCCCGTGGATGAGCAGCGCGTAGAGATCGACCGTGGCCACCGTCTGCTGCCCGCGCAGCACGCGAATGGCGCGAAAGCTCCCCACGTTCGACGGCCCGCTGGCGGCGAGCAGGGCGTCCATGAGGGTGGCGCCCGCAGGGAGCTCGTAGCGGCCGGGGCGACGCGCCTCCCCCACCACGTAGACCGCGAGGCTGGGTGTGCTCTCGAGATACAGGCGGGTGCGCATGTTGGGGAAGCGCTTGCGCAGCGCGTCGCCGACGCGACCTTGCGCCCGGCCCAGCGTGAGACCTCCCAGGCTCACGAGACCCACGCCGGGCACGTAGGCATTGCCGCCGCGATCGAGCTGCAGCGCCTCCACCGACTCGCCGCCCTTGGTGTTGTAGACCTGCATGCGGAGACGGTCACTCGGACGGAGCTCGTAGTCGTCGCCCTGCGGCACGGCTGCGGCCGACGGGGGCTTCTGCTCGACGGCGCGGGTGAAAAGCTCCCGTCCGAAGGGCTGCAGCACCAGATTGAGATTGCGGCGCAGGGTCTCCTTGAGCGTGCGGTAGACCTCGTCGGTCACCGCGTCCTCCCAGTCGGCAACCAGGGCCCCCACCCAGGGCCCCACGACGTCGGGCGCCTGCAGGCTGCTGCGCTGCAGCTCGGTCTCGACGCCGCGGCGAGCCTGCACATCGATCTGGAGGGCCTGGAAGGTCTTGCGCGTCTCGGAGCGCACCATCTCCTGCAGCGCAAGCGGCTCGACACGCATGCGTCCCCGCATCGACTCGGCGACGACCGCCTGAACGCGTTCCACGATCTGACTGCGATAGACGTCGAAGACCTCACGGGTCACCCGCTCGACGATCTGCGGGCGCGCCAGCTCGCTGTTCGCGCCGGCGGCGTTCACGTCACTGGGGCGCGGCGACGGAGAGGCCACCGCACGCGGGTCTGTGGGCGCCCCTTCGGCCGAGCCCGGAACGGCAGGCGATTGCTGGGCGCGCGCGCACGACAGGCCCACGACAAGCGTCAGGAGCAGCGCGAACATCATGCACGCAATCGAGGCGCGCCAGGAAGAGCGATAGCGGGGCGTGATCATCGGCCCTTCCTTCAAACGAACGCCGCGGCGCTCCTGCCACGGCATCGGCTGCACGGCGCTCGCCGCTGGCAGACAGAGTCTCGCGCGCGTGCCTGCCCTGAGCATGCGCACCCGACCCGCGCTCCGGGAAAATCTCACAGACGCCATCCCACCCGCTCGGGTATGCTGACGTCAGAGACAGACGAAAGCGAGGCCAGCGCAATGAAGGTACACCTGAGACTCGACGGCACCAGCCGCACCCTCGAGGGCGACACCATCGCCGTGAGCAGCAGCGACAACAGCCAGCGCATCCTCGAGCAGCTGGCGCGCACCCTCGAGGTTCCCGCCGACAAGATGCGCCATCTCGTCATCGACAAGCACCCAGATGGCGTCGTCGTGCGACCGCCGGCGGTCTTCGGCTAGCGACGCTGCAGCCGCACCCCCGTGACCGCGGCAGACGCGCGGTCGAGGCGAGGCAGAGCGACAGCCCGACACACACAACGTTTGGGGCGTTCCCCGACCTGGAGAACCTACATGGCACTCATACGGCACTCCCGTACGTAGAAACGTTAAGGTTCTTCGAACACGAACGCCCCAATTCTTCTTTCTCACCACCCAGCGGCAGTAAACCCATCTCGCGCCCCCCACCCCACCTGCTGGAGGACTTGTCATGATCGAGAAGCTCGTCTCGTGGCTGCGCACGCAGCTCGACACCCACACCGGAGCACAGGTCAAGACACCGGCGCTGCGGATACGTTCGTCATCACGCTTCGTCTCGGCGCGTGTCGGCACCGAGGCGAGCGCGCGCACAGACCTGCTCGATGCCTTTCTGCACGCGAGCCACGGCAGGCTCGGCAACGTCGCAGAGGTGCATCGCGAGGCACTTGAGCGCGACGCGCTGTTCTATGGGCGCCTCTCCCGCTGGTATGCCGAGAACGGGGCGGTGCGCGACCACAACGAGCTGTTCGTGGCGCATCTGCTCACATCGCCGCACCCGAGCCACCGCGTGCACGCGCGCATGCTCATGCAGCGGCTGCGGGTGTACCAGGTGTCTCGCGTGGTCAAGTACGTGCGCGAGACCCTGCACTTCAACGGGCGCGCGCTGAAGCGAGCGGTGGAGGCCTACCTGCGCCGTCGCGAGGCCCACGAAGCCTGGTTTGACGAGTGCGTCATCCGCGACCGCCACAACCTGAAAGGGCTGTATGCGTCGCTGCACATCAAGCCGTCGGCGCGGGCGGCGCAGATGCTGTTCGATGAGACCCCCCCGAGCGACAGCCGGGTTGCCCAGGCCCGCGCTCTCGCGCGGCTGGCGGAAGACCCGGCCGCTCAAGCCCGCCTCATCGTGGAGCACCACATCCACTACACCACGGCCATCGGAGCCGTGAAGCACTACACACCCATGATCTTGTTCGCGCTGGTGAAGGTGATGACCCCGCCGCAGATCATCACGAATCTCGCGATGCTGGCGAAACGTGGCGCATTTGAACACCGCGAGACGAAAGCGCTGCTCGACCAGAAGATCCGCGAGGCTGTGCGAGAGAACCGGGTGAGTGACTTCAAGACCGTGCAGGCGCTTCGAGCAGTGGGCCACGATGCACGCATCAGCGGGAACCTGCTCGACACGCTCCAGCAGCGCCTGAGAAACCGAGGGCGCATCGAAGTGCCCACAGCGCTCTTCATCGACAAGTCGGCCAGCATGGAGGAAGCGCTGGAGATCGGCAAGCAGCTGGCCATCCTCTGCTCGGCGGTGGCCGACCACGACCTGCACGTGTTCGCCTTCGACGCGACGGCCTTCGAGATCAACCCGCGAACACGCGACCTGCGTGGATGGGAAGAGGCCTTCTCCCCCATCTGCGCCAACAACGCCACCTCCATCGGGGCTCCGTTCACGCGGCTGGGAGACCGGCGCGTTGAGCAGATCGTGGTGATCACCGATGGGGAAGAGAACACAGCGCCGTATTTCACCCCGGCCCTGAGGGAATACGAGGAGCGCGTGGGCGTGCAGTGCCGCATCGTGGTCATCCGCGTCGGTCGGAGCGCCGCGGCAACGCCCGTCGAAACCGCGCTGAAAGGCCGCGAGATCACGGTGATCCCGTTTCGGGGTGACTACTACAACCTGCCCAACGTGGTGCCGCTGCTCTGCCGTACTCCCGAGACCCTTCTCAACGAGGTGCTCGAGCAGCCGCTCTACACCGAGGAAGATGAATTGCCCAAGGGCTACGACGAGGCGACCCATGAGATTCTCTGACGTGCTCGATCGGCTCGAATCCCTCGAAACGCTGGCGTCGACACGCGAGCGGGTCGCCCCCTGCGACGGCGCTCGGCACATCCGCGTCGAGACCGGCGCGCTTGTCTGGCGATGCCGTGTCGAGGAGGCGTTTCAGGGCTGGGGCGTCTTCACCATCGGTACAGACCGTGTGGCTCGCCTGGTGCGCGAGGCGAGCCACACGGAGCGGCAGCATTGGCTCAACGGTCGCCCGCGCTGCCGTCTGGTGCTTCTCGAGAATGAGGAAGGCCAGACGCGCAGGGCGTGGTGCGAGCACGCGGGGAGTTCGGGAGACCGGCGTGAGGGGGCGCGAGTAGTGCGGGTGAGCCTGACCCATGGGCTGAGCGCGTACGAGAGCATCGACGCGGTGTTCGACGGCGAGCGGCACTGGTCTCTCGGTCTCGATCCCACCGTCCCTCCCTGGCGCGCCGAGCGACTTCGCACACAGCTGACGAGCTCCCGACTGGCGCTCAGTGGCCAGGAGAGCCTCATGCTGGTTGACGACGAGCAGGTGACGCACCATCTTGCGCTCGCCCTGGCGCTGGGAAGCGGCGAGCTGCTGTCGTGGCAGCGTGTTCTCACGGGCTTCCTGGTGTCGTGGGCCAAGGAAGGCGAGCACTTCCGCACCCTCGTGGACGAGCACCTCTCCGTGAAGCGGGCCGGACTGTGCCTGAGCGGGCTCGACGCAGACCACGATCTCACGACCCTGGCCTCGCTCATCGGACGCGAGCGGTGAAGGCCCCAGCAGCAACCGCGTGCCCTCGAGGTGCGGGGGGCAAGCCGCCAGTTCAGCGAGGGGAGGTGCACGTGAAGGCCCCAGCAGCAGCCGGGTGCCCTCGAGGTGCGGGGCTCGAGTGATGAAGGAGGAGCGACCATGCGCGTAACCGTCTGCGGCATCGGAACCATCGGGGCGAACCTCATCGAGCATCTCGCGCGGCAGGCCCAGCCCGGCGATGTGCTTCGCGTGATCGACTTCGACAAGGTCGAGGCGGCCAATCTCCTCAACCAGCCGTGGCAGCGTCACCAGATCGGTCATCCCAAGACCCGCGCCCTCGACGAGCTGGTGGCCCGCTTCAGCGGCGCGTCGGTGGAGACCGTGCAGAAGCGTCTCACGTCAGAGAACGCGGCACGCCTGCTGGGGGAGAGCGACATCGTGATCGACGCCTTTGACAACCGCGAGGCGCGGGCGGCAGTCAGTGAAGCCTGTCGGGCCGCGGCGCTGCCGTGCATCCATGCCGGCCTCCACCCCAGCGGATACGCCGAGGTGGTGTGGGACGAGCGCTACACCGCGCCCGAAGCCGACGGCACAGACGCCTGCGCGCTGCGGCAGGCGCGATCGCTCTCGCTTCTGGCCGTGGCGGCTGTGGCCCGCGTGATCGAGCGCTGGCGCAGCGATGGCACGAAGATCTCGTACACCATCACGTCAGGCGACCTGCAGATCAGCCCCATGTGAGCACCTGCACATCGCGGGCTTGAGCGGAGCGTAAATGTGCTCAACATCGCGGGCTTGAGCGCAATTGAGCTCAACATCGCGGGCTTGAGCGCAATTGAGCTCAACATCGCGGGCTTGAGCGCAAATGAGCTCAACATCGCGGGCTTGAGCGTAAATGTGCTCAACATCGCGGGCTTGAGCGTAAATGTGCTCAACTCGACGGCATAGAGCGCAGGCGCGCGATGGCCTCGAGGTCTCGCCGCCAATCGCCCATCGAGAACACGTTCATCTCGTCGATGCCCAACCGCTCCATCTCGCCGAGACGTGCCCGACACGTCTGTGCGCTGCCCGCCAGCGCGAACGCCGTGCACATCTCATCGGCGAGGGCATCTCGGTGCTCCGCGTCCCCCTCGTGCCATCGCCTCGCCCACCCCACCAGGCCCGGCAACCCTTCGGCGTTGCGCAGCACGATGGCGGCGATGTCCGGGGCGATGAGACGCGCAAACCATCGCGTCTCTGCCACGGTCTGCGCGTCAGACAGGTCAACCGCCAGCGGCGCGGCGCACTGCAGCCAGATCTGCGCAGGATCACGCCCCGCCGCCACAGCGCCTTCAAGCACCCGATCGCGCGCCCACGCAAGCAGCTCGGGATGCGCCGCCTGCAAGATGACGCCGTCGGCCATCTGACCCGCCATGCGCAGGCCGAGCGGACCATAGGTCCCTACATAGACAGGCACAGGCACAGCGGGGCGCCAGAACGCATCGACGCGATCGGCCTCGGCGTGGAACAGCTCGATGGCCGCACGCAGGTCGGCAAGAGACGCCGGCACGCAGCCCATCCCCTTGACGGGCACGTCTCCCCGACCGATGCCCAGCACCGCACGCCCCCCGCTGATGCGCTGCAGCGACAGCATCATCTGCGCGGTGACGAGAGGTGAGCGCGTCACCGGATTGGTGACGCAGGGTCCGAGGCTGATCCGGTCCGTGGCCGCGGCCACGAGCGCCAGCAGTGGATAGGGATCCGGTCGCGCCCGGTGCATGTCGTAGAGCCAGAAGCTGCGCAGGCCCGCGCGCTCCGCCGCCTGGGCCGCGGTCACCGCGTCGCTATGATCGGGAAGCGGAGGAAGCGAGAGGGCGAAGTCCATCAGGCCCGCGCTTGCCCCTTCCTGGAGACTCCCCGCCTCAGCCCCCAGGAAGACCTCACGACGCCGGCAGGCCCGTGAAGTAGGCGGGCTCGTGTCCGGCCCTCCACTTGATGTTGCACCCGAGGCTGGCCTTCTGGAGAGATGGCGCCGACGCGCCTGCGAGTACGGCTTCGATGGCCGCGCGCAGATCAGCCCCGTCTACCGCCACGCCATTCCCGGGTCGCGACGCATCGAGCTGCCCACGATAGAACAGCCTGCGCTCGCGGTCGAAGAGGAAGAAGTCGGGCGTGCACGCAGCCGTGAACGTCGTTGCCACCGCCTGTGTCTCGTCGTAGAGATAGGGAAACGAGAAACCGGCCTGCTCCGCCTGGCGCTTGAGCCCCGCTGGCCCGTCATCCGGGTGCGACGCAGCGTCGTTGGCGCTGATGGCCACGAGTCCCAGGCGAGACGGGGCGTAGTCGCGCCCCAGGCGAGCCAGCTCGGCCTCCACGTGCTTGACATAGGGGCAGTGGCTGCAGATGAACATCACCAGCAGCGCATCCTTGTCGTTGAAATCAGCGTCGCTCACCGTTCGTCCGCTCACCACATCGGGGAGGGAGAAGGTGGGCATCTTCGTCTCGAGCGGAAGCATCGTCGAAGCCGTGCGAACCATTGTGTATTCCTTTCCTGGTCGTTCGTGTCGAGAGGGTGACGGTCTGACCGTCTACCCGGTATACCCGAGATTGGCGCGCTCGCCCGCCGCCAACGGATGCTCCGGATCGACCATGATGATCTGGCTGTACACCCGGATGGCGTCGGTGATGCTGTTCTGGTGGGCGAACAAGCGGGCCGCTGTGAGCCACGACTCGGTGGCCTGCGCCACGTTTGCCGTGAACGCGTGCGCGTCGCCGAGCTGCTCCCACACAGACGCGAGGTTCGCGTCGACACCCAGCACGTGGTGGCAGTAATCGATGGCCTCCTGCGGGCGACGGGCCGCCAGCGACACCTTGATCATTCCCTGGAAGGCCACATGGTTAGTGGGCTCGTGGCGCAGCGCGGCTTGAAGGGCCTGCTCGGCCTCACGCATGCGGTCTTGCTGGAGACAGAGCTGGGCGAGCATGAGATCGCTGTGTATGGTGTCAACCTTCATGATCAGCAGGCGGGAGAGCAGCTCGGCGGCCGTGCCCGCCGACGTGCTCATGAGGAGCCCCGCGGTGCGCACCAGGGGCGCCACGACCACATCGGGACGCTTGTCGGCGTAGGCCTGACGAGCCAGATCGTGACATCGGTCGGCGTCGTACGGATCTTCGTTGCAGTATCGGAGAAGGCGTTCGAGCGGCGTCTCCTCGCGGATGGGCTCGGACGGGGGAGGGGGAGGCGCGGCTGCGGACGCCGCTGCAGGCGTGGGAACCTGCGCTGCTGGCGCAGGTTCCTCGACATCTGGCTCGACATGTGCGTCTTCAGAGGGGGCCGAGGTCTCCGCGTTGGCTTTGGCCGCTGGGATGGCAAAGCGGTGAGCCCGCGGGGCGGGGTTGGCACGCACCTCCTTGAGGGCAGCCTGCTTTGCGGCCTCCTGCTCTGCAAGCAACCGATCCCACTCTTCGAATGTGAGCATGGGCTCTGGCTCCTCTTCGACCGCGGGCGCGGAAGGAGGAGGAGGAGGTGCGGCGATCTCGGGCGCAGGTGCGAGATCGCCCTGCGGCTCGAGGTCGACCGGATCGGCGAGGCCTTCGGCCCCAGCGCTGGGGGAAGGAGAAGGGGTGGGGGGAGACGGCTTCTTGCGGAAGAACGAGAACACGCGAGCCTCCGGACCGATGACTCCTGGCGCCCGAGGCGCCCGGGGGCATGGTTTTCGCGGAGATTGCGTCAGACCTCCTCCTGCTGCACGAAGCATCCAGCGACCGACCGTCGCCCGCGTCGACCACGCAGCGGGCGAGCGCAGCG
>RGZZ01000133.1 GCA_010028905.1 Pseudomonadota bacterium
GGCCGACGGGAGGCAGGACCTCGTATCTCACCGTTCCGGACATCAGGCTGCCGACCTCGAGGCCGATCTTAGACTGCTTCTCCGTGCCCTGCATGCACACGTCGCCCTGCAGGCCCACAGGCGTGCCACCGATCTCTCCCACCAGCACCGTGGAGTTGCCCGCGTAGATATCGCCCCGCACCAGCGAGCCGCCCGTGATGCAGACGGGGGACTTCACGCTGTAGGCCGCGTAGGGCCAGGCGCGGCAGATCACCGATTCGAAGTGCCGCACGTCGAGCAGGTGGTCTCGGTCGGTTCCGATCCCGGTGTTGACGACGAGGCTGAGGCTGTAGGGGGGCACCGAGGCGCGGGAGGTGCCCTGGTCGGCATAGCTCTGGCGGGACTCGCCGCTGGCCAGGTTGTCGACAGAGAAGTATCCTGAGCCATCGAACTCGACCCACGCCTGCATGGTGCCGTTGAGCACGTGCTGCGTCGTGTCCGGGAAGACGGGGAGGGCCTGGAAGCGCTGGCGCACAGCGTCGGCCCCATACGCCATGTCCGGGTATCCGCCGAGCTGCCAGGGGTTCTGCGTCCACACCCGCTGGTCGAGCTCGTAGCAGACCTGCGCCGTCACGGCGCGCGACAGGGCGTCTGCCCGCGCCTGGTTCAGCGTCTGGGTGGCCAGGTTCAGCGAGAAGCTCGACAGGGCGGCCATGGCAAAGCCCACCGTCAGAACGACGCTCGCCACCAGGAGCACCAGCGCCAGGCTGAAGCCTCTCGACCTGCTGCGCACCCCGCACCTCCTATGTGTGTACCTGTTCGACAGCCTCCCGTCGAATTCCACCTCTGGCCGAACGCGTCGAGGGGCTTCTCGGCTCATCGCGCCGACGCGTTCGCCGGGTCGGCGGCAAGCCCGGTGTTGACGGCCGTGAAGAGACGGCAGTCCTCTTCGAGGTCGTGCACGTGCACGTTCACGGTCACGGGGTTCGTTCGCACCGGGTCGAGCACGCTCCCGGTGCCTCCGAAGCGTGCGGCCAGGGGGTCGAGGGTGGCCTCCGCCTTGAATCCGCGAACCCCGCGAGAGAGGGGGCGGTCACGATCTGCGTCGGGGCGGAAGCTCTCGAGCCGATAGACGAGGCAGCCCGACTCGTCGAACGCCAGCGGACGCGTGCCGATGTAGAGGACCTGGCGCGGACCGTCGAGATAGAGCACCTCGTAGCACTGCCAGATCACGCTGCCGTCGCTGCGCTGCGCAATACGGCCCGAAGCATCGACGGCGCTCAGGAACGACAGCGAGGTGGCGTCTTCCGTGAGGCCCGTGTCCGGGTCTACAATCGTGTCCGGCGAGGTCCAGATCGACTCGACGCACGAGGCGCGAAGGTCGTGCGCCACGCGGTTGACCACGGCCAGGGCGCTCTGGCGAACGTGCGAGCGCTTGTTCGAGAGCGCCCACGACCGAAGCCCCGGGATCATGAGCTCATAGGTCGCGGTCAGCATGAGCATGCCGATGGCGCTGGCCACCACGAGCTCGGCCAGGCTCATGCCCCTGGGCGAGCGCTGGAGGGGCGGCATGTGAGCGAGACGCCCGTCACGGGTGGTAGACACGGGTACGCAGCACCACCGGGACGGCCTGGGTGTTCCATGAGACCTTCACCACCACGTCGTAGAGCCGTGGGGGCTTCACGTCGTCAACGCCGTAGATGGCCCGCTCGACGCGATAGGTGGTCTGGTTGATGGTCACCTCGCGATCGACGTTCATGTTCAGGTCGCTGGGGATGAAGGCGACGCTCTCGGCGTCGGTGAGCATCTCGATGGCATACAGCGTCGCCGCTTGAATGCTCTCGGAACGCTTGAGGCTGTTGGCATTCATGGGGATGAGCCCCACGATGAGGATGAGGGCTGTGGCCACCAGCACGAGGGAGACCACGATCTCCATGAGCGAGAAGCCGCGTCTGCGGCGCGTGAGCGGGGAAGGTTGTGCGCTGGCTCGCATCTGCTGGTGGTGCTCTCTCGGCTCTGGCGACGGTTGCGCGCCCGCCGCGACTGGCTTGCGCTTCGGTTTCAGGCTGCGGTGCAGGCGATCCTGCCGAGGCCGCTCGCGTCTGCACGAACGCCGCTCCTGACGCTTCGCGCAGGGCGTCTGTCTGCGGCTCGAGCGACGGAATAGGTCGAATGGACGAGGCGGAAATAGTTCCCTTGTGACGTCACGAACCAGTGAACCCCTTGTCTACCCGACCGAGGCGAACGCGAAGAGAGGGAGATACCCTCCACGCCCGCCCCAAGAACGTTGGGAGGACAACACGAAATGGGCACACATCTCTCGATTCGGCAGAAGCTCGGGCAGGCCGTCACCGCGGCCCTCATCGTCGGCTCGCTGGTAGGATGCGGCGGGGGCGGCAGCGTTGCCGGGCAGGCAGAGAACGGCGCGGCGACGGCAGTCACCGCGAGCAGCGGCGATACCACGGCGGTCGCCACGGGGAGCGACGCCGCTGGAATCACCGTGTCCGCTCGGGGAATGGCGTCGAAGGAGAGCGGCACGGCCACCCCTTCGCCGACGCCCAGGCCGGCGGCCTCCCCCGTCGCGTCGGCGCTGAGCATCACCGCAACGGGCTGCACCTGCACCGTGAACGGTGTGGCCGTGACCGCGGCGGCGGCCGGCGCGACGGTGGCGGTAACCGCGAACACACCGCCTTCGGGACAGGTGTTCAGCGGCTGGTCGGGGAGCGCCCCTCTCGTGTCGACCTCTGGGCTCAGCACCACCTTCGTGATGCCCCAGGGGGCTGTCACCGTGACCGCGCAGTTCGGCGCCCAGGCCACCATCGCGCAGCCCGTGGCGTCGCACCCGCGCCTCTGGATCACCCAGGCCGATCTGCCGAAGCTGCGGGGATGGGCCGCGGCTTCGAACTCGACCTACCAGCAGGGCATCGCGCCCCTGGTGAACGGGGCCATCAACGTCTACAACACCCAGTACTTCCCTGGCGGCGTGCAGAACGCCACCTGGCCGGATCCGGGCGACACCCAGGGCTACACGGGCCCGCAGACCGAGCAGTACGCGCTGCTGTTCGCCTTCCAGTCGCTCATCGATCCCAACCCCACGAACGCGGCGCAGCACGCCCAGCGCGCTCGCAACCTGCTGATGGTGGCGATGAACGAGGCGGCGAAGGGCGTGGCCGCGGGCCAGCCGTTCCGCGACCCGAAGTTCGTCACGTTCAACCGCGGCAACGCCTCGGCCAGCTTCTTCCCCCTGGTGGTCGACTGGATCTACAATGCCACCGACGCCAATGGCAAGCGCATCCTCACCTCGCAAGACCTGACCACCATCCGCAAGGTGTTCCTCACCTGGTCGAACCAGTGCCTCAACGCCAACACCACGAACGGCGACCACCCCTCGCCCGTGGGCACCACGACGCAGGCGCTGCTGCTGCCCAACGGCAAGGCGCTGCGCACGGCGGCGAACAACTACTATCTCGGCCACGCCCGCCTGCTCACGATGATGGCGCTCTGCATCGACCCCGCCGACGACCCGGCCGTTGACCCGCGCATCTCGAACGCTGTGCTGGGCAACACGCTGCGCAGCTACATCAAGAACGCCACGGGGGCGTGGCTCCTGCAGGAGTACGCGATGTTCGGCGACCGCGCCGACGTGATCAGCCGCCTGGGCCTGCCGGCCGCTGCCGACGTGGGTCTCGCCAGCGGCGGCACGGCGGCCGAGGGGAGCATGTACGGCCACTCCATCGGGTTCCTGTTCGGTCAGCTGCTGGCGCTCAAGACCGCGGGCTACGACGACCCCGCCCTCAGCGGTCCGCAGGCGGCGCTGGTGAACAACCCCATCTTCTTCGACCGCTACATCCGCGCCACCGCGGCAAGCCTCGTGCCCGTCGCCCAGGTGCCCACGGGCGGTAATTCCTACCTCGGCCCCATCTTCAGCTGGTACACCTACGGCGACATCCTGCGCACCTGGCTGACCCCGGAGTTCAGCCCCAACTTCGCCCTGCTCGGCCTGCTCGACCAGAAGAACGGGGTCTCCACCCGTCTCAATGCCGAGCGCTGGTTCGTGAACAGCGCCATCGAGGGCGGCGCGGGCAAGGCGCTCACCCGCGTGAGCAACCCCTGGGCATACGGGGTCGACAGCGCCATCCTCACCTTCCTGCTGATGGACCCCAATGCCGCCGCGGCCACCGACCCTCGCGCGAGTCTCGGCACCGCCCACTACGACGCCGGCCAGGGCCGCCTGTACGAGCACACCAGCTACAGCGCCACCTCTTCGATGGTTGCCTTCTCGAACAGCTGGAGCAGCATCGACCATCAGCAGGCCGACGCCAACCGCGTCGACTTCCACCGCAACGGCGAGTGGCTCACCCGCGGCATCGCCAACTACGACACCCAGTGGGTGGGTCAGGCCACCGACTACCAGAACACCGTCTCCATCCACAACTGGTGCCAGGCGGGCAAGCCCACGACGCTGAGCTGGTTCGAGGGGACCTTCTGGACGATGGGCTCGCAGTGGCTCGAGGGCTACAGCGCGGGCGACCCCACAACCACCTGCGACGTGCAGGGCGCCTACACCTACGTCAACGGCGACGCCACCAACCTCTACAACCGTCCCGCGCAGTGGAGCGCCGCCAGCGCCGCCCTCGACGTGCAGAACGCCAGCCGCTCGCTGCTCTGGATCAAGCCCGATCGCCTCGTGATCTTCGACCGCGCCAAGACCCTGCACACGGGTCTCGACAAGCACCTCAGCCTCGGAATGATTGCAACGCCTGCCCTCACCCAGGGTGCGGGTGGCGCAATGGCCACCGAGGTGACCCCCCAGGGCCAGCGCCTCTACGTGCAGTCGCTGCTCCCCGCCGGCGCCACGATGAAGACCAGCGCCATCGCCATCAGCGCCAGCGCGGTGGCCGCACTCGAGCCCGCCAAGGGGCGCCTCGTGGTGCAGGACACGGCGGGCGCCGCCGACACCTGCTTCCTCACCGTCCTCGAGGGCGCCGACGCCACCAAGACTGCGCCGGACAGCGCGGTGCTGGTGAAGAGCACCGCGGGCACGGCCTTCGATGGCGCGGTGCTCAACGGCCAGAACGCGGTGATGTTCGTGCACGACGCGAAGGCCACGTTCAGCAGCACCACCTACACCGTGCCTGGCTCGGTGACCACCCACTACCTCTGCGGCCTCACCCCCGCGGCGGGCTACACCGTGACCAGAACCGTGACCGCGGGCGGCGTGCAGGTGACCATCACGCCCGGCGGCACGGTGACCGCCGACGCGGGCGGCGTGCTGGTCTTCTGAGAGGGCAGCGGCCTCTCTCTGACGGCAACCTCCAGGCGCACGGCCCGAGCGGGCCGTGCGCCTGCGTCATGCCGGAAGGGTCCCTCGGGCCCGCGTGCCCTCGGCTCGCTTCGCGACTGGAGGAGTTCCCGCACACGGTGGCCAATCCTGGGCCGAGCTTTGCCGAGGCATCTGTCGTGGTGGAGCGCATTCACCACGACGGTCGCCGTGCCGTCATCTGAGGCTCTTCTCCATGTCGCAGCGACGTGCCCTGATCACGGGCATCACCGGTTTTGTCGGCAGCCACCTTGCCGAGCTCCTCCTCGCCGAGCACCCCGACGTGCAGATCTACGGCACCGCGCGCTGGCGCAGCCGTCTCGAGAACATGGCCCACATCGCCGATCGCGTGACCATCATTGAGTGCGATCTCGTCGATGCCGCGTCGGTGCGCGCCATGATCGCGCAGGTGCGACCGGACATCGTCTTCCATCTCGCGGCGCAGAGCTTTGTTCCTACCTCGTGGCACGCGCCAGTCGACACGCTCACCACCAACCTCATGTCGCAGCTGAACCTCTTCGAGGCCATCCGGAGCAGCGGTCTCGATCCGGTGATACAGATCGCGGGCTCGAGCGAGGAGTACGGCAAGGTGCTCCCCGATGAGGTGCCCATCACCGAGAGCAACCCTCTCCGTCCGCTGAGCCCCTACGCGGTGAGCAAGGTGGGGCAGGACATGATGGCCTGGCAGTACTTCCACTGCCACGGGCTGCGCACCATTCGCACCCGCGCCTTCAACCACACCGGCCCGCGCCGGGGCGAGGTGTTCGTCGAGAGCAACTTTGCCCGCCAGGTGGCCGAGATCGAGGCCGGCCTCGTACCGCCCGTTCTGCGGGTGGGCAATCTCGACGCCAAGCGCGACTACACCGACGTGCGCGACATCGTGCGCGCCTACTGGCTGGCGGTGACGAAGGCAGAGCCCGGCGAGGTCTACAACATCGCTAGCGGCACGACGATTCCCGTGCGCACGGTGCTCGACATGCTGCTGGCCGAGTCGCGGGTTCCCATCACGGTCGAGCTCGATCCCGCGCGGCTGCGGCCGTCCGACGTGGAGATACTGCTGGGCGACAACGGCAAGTTCTGCCGCAAGACCGGCTGGGCCCCCCGCATCCCGTTCGAGCAGACCCTGGCCGACCTGCTCGCCTACTGGCGCGCGCGCGTTGCCGCCGAAGCCTCACTGGTCACGGAGAAGCAACCTCGATGAAAGTACTGATCACCGGCATCACCGGACTCATGGGCGGGCTGCTGGCCCGCCATCTGCTCGACGAGCACCCCGGATACGAGGTCGTTGGCACCCATCGCTGGCGCAGCCGCATGCACGCGGTGGAGGGCATCAAGCGCAGGCTCGATCTGCGCGAGTGCGACGTGCGCGACGCGAGCAGCGTGCGACGGCTCGTGGCGGCCGTCAAGCCAGACCGCATCTTCCACCTGGCCGCTCAGAGCAGCGTGCAGGCATCGCAGCACGCGCCCGCTGACACCCTGGCCACCAACGTGGTGGGGCTGGTGAACCTGCTCGAGGCGGTGCGCGAGCATCACCCCGCCGCGCGGATTCTCGTCCCTGGGTCGTCTGAGGAGTATGGCCTCCAGGAAGACAGCGCGCAGGCGGTCGTGGAGACCAGCCCGCTGCGACCGCTGAGCCCCTACGGCGTCAGCAAGGTCACGCAAGACATGCTGGGGCTGCAGTACCACGAGAGCTACAAGCTCCACATCGTGCGCACGCGCGCATTCAACCACACGGCCCCGGGTCGTGAAGACGTGTTCGTCGAGAGCAGCTTCGCCCGTCAGATTGCCGAGATCGAGGCCGGCCTGCGCGAGCCGGTGGTGCGCGTGGGCAATCTCGAGGTGGTGCGCGATTACAGCGACGCCCGTGACGTGGCCAGGGCCTACGCGCTGGCGCTCGAGAGGTGCGTGTCCGGCGAGGTCTACAACATCTGCTCGGAGCGGGGCGTTCGCATCGGAGAGATGCTCGACATGCTTGCGTCGATGTCGACCGCGCGCATCGAGGTGGTTCGCGACCCCGAACGGGTGCGCGAGCGCGAGGCCCCGGTTCTCGTGGGCAGCGCCGCCCGCTTCCGCGCGACCACGGGCTGGGCGCCCACCATTCCGCTCGAGCAGACCCTGCGCGAGATACTCGAGTACTGGCGGGGGCAGGTCCGCGCTGACCAACGCGCGCTTCAGGCGACTCCGAGCACGGGAGGCGAGCGATGAACGCGTGTGATACATCGAGCGAGCCTCGCCTGACCTCGCTCTCCCACGGTGGCGGGTGCGGCTGCAAGATCGCACCCGGGGTGCTCTCGGAGATCCTCCGCGGAACGTCGGCCCTGCCCATCCCGGAGGCGCTCATGGTGGGCATCGAGACCTCTGATGACGCCGCTGTCTATCGCCTCAACGACGAGCAGGCGCTCATCGCCACCACCGACTTCTTCATGCCCATCGTCGATGATCCGCACGATTTCGGCCGCATCGCCGCAACCAACGCCATCAGCGACGTGTACGCCATGGGCGGGCGGCCCATCTTGGCGGCTCTCCACCGCCACCATCGGTCGGGTGCTCGAGGGGGGGGCCTCGGTGTGCCGCGCCGCGGGAATTCCCATTGCCGGCGGGCACACCATCGACTCGGTCGAGGCCATCTACGGCCTCGTGGCCCTGGGTCTGGTGCACCCCAGTCGGGTTCGTCGCAACTCCGATGCCCGCGCGGGTGACGTGCTCGTGCTCGGGAAGCCCATCGGGGTCGGCGTGATGAGCGCCGCGCTCAAGAAGGAGGAGCTGGGCGAGGGCGGCTACGCGCAGATGATCGCCACCACCACGAAGCTCAACACCCCGGGTCCGGATCTCGCCGAGATTTCCGGTGTGCACGCCATGACCGATGTCACGGGGTTCGGCCTGGCGGGCCATGCGCTCGAGCTGGCGCGTGGCTCGGGCTGCGACGTGCGCATCGACTGGTCGAAGGTTCCCCTGCTCGACGGGGTGCGCGATCTTGCGGCCCGCGGATTCGTCACGGGCGCGTCTGGACGGAACCAGGCGGGGTACGGCGCCGATGTGAGCCTCCCGGAAGCGTTCGCGCCAGAAGACCTGGCGCTGCTCACCGACCCCCAGACGAGCGGCGGCCTTCTCGTGAGCTGCGCGCCCGATCAGGCAGGCGAGGTGCTCGCGGTGTTTGCGCGCCACGGCTTCGAGCGTGCCGCCGTCGTGGGCGAGGTGGTGGGGCCGACCGAGCGGCCGCGACTCGTGGTGGCCTGATCAGGCCGAAGTGGCGGTGTTTGATGCGCAGATCGGAGAGGAGCACCTCGAGCTCTGCCTCGAGCGTGGTCAGCACGGCGCTCGCGGCTTCCTCATGCCGTGAGTGAACGAGGCGCCGCAGCGCTTCGATCAGATCGCTGAACGAGCGGGTGCTGAAGACCGCGCAGGTGGCGAGCACGCCGCTCGAGACGCTGTTGAACGCCTCCACATCGTGCGCGGCGATGGCGGCGCGAAGACGCTCGATGAGCTCGGGGGCGCGAGCGACGAACCCCAGCGCCAGGCTGGCCAGCACCTCGCAGCTGCCTCCCACGTTGGCAAGGGCGGTGCGCATGCTCACCACCTTCAGACCCGCGCCGTGCGCAGGTTCTGGGGGAAGCGCGGGCCCCGCGCGCGCCAGGCGCTGCACCTCTTCGAGGAGGGTCTTGGCCTGGAGCGGTTTGGTGAGGAAGCCGTCCATGCCGGCCTCGAGGCAGCGCAGGCGGTCCTTGCGACTCGACAGCGCGGTGAGGGCGATGACCGGAACCCGACGTCCGCTGCCGCGCTCACGGGCGCGGATCTTCGACGTGATCTCGGGACCGCTGGCGCCAGGGAGATCGACGTCCATGATCACCACGTGCACCTCGCGCCCTTGCAGAAAGGTGAGCGCCTCGTCGCCAGACGTGGCCTCGAATGTTCGGTGGCCGCTCCACTGCAGGATTCGCACCACGATCTCCCGGTTCGACGCATCGTCTTCGACCACAAGGACATCGAGGGGGCCGCGTGAGGACTCGCCCGTGCTCGCGTTGACCGGCTGGAGAGCGCTCTCTTCGGCCGTGGCGCCTTCGGCGGGTGCGTCGAGCGCGTCGATGCGCTTCCACATCTCATTGGCCGAGCCGTGCACCAGCTCGATCAGCTGACGCTGCTCGGCCGCCAGCTCCATCGACAGCAGCATTCCGCTGCATCCTACAATCGTGGTGAGGGGGGTGCGCAGATCGCGTCCGAGGCGCGCGTGGGGGGTGAGCTTGCGATCGTCGTCCATTGCCGGGTGGAGTTCGCCGTTGAAGCGATTGTTTTCCTGTGACCTTCAGGGGAGCGGGAGCGGAGTGGGGGTGTCGGTCTTGTCTTGCCCTAGACCGCACGGGGCGAGGTCGTGACCAGAGAGTGTTGAGGCTGTCAGACAGGACGGGTTCGCTGTGCAACGAAGTCGTCCGACCGCCCACGAATCACACGAAAGATATCGACCGTGTCGCCCACATTGCATCAAAGGCGCTCTTCCCGCGGATTCACGCTGATCGAGATCATGATTGCCATTGCCATCGTCGCCATTCTCATGGCCGTGCTGCTGCCCAACTACGTGCGCGCCAAGTCGCGCAGCCGGCTCACCACCTGCGAATCGGGCATGCGCAACATGGCCACGGCCCTCGAGCTGTATGCGCGCAACAACTCCGATCTGTATCCTACAAGCCTGGGGCTGCTGGCACCGAACTACATGGCCGCCATCCCCTCGTGCCCGTCGGCCGGGAACAATCTGCCCTACCTCAACGGCTTTTCGAGCAGCACGACGAACTACACCATGTCGTGCAGTGGTTCGAGCCATCAAGACATCGGCGTTCCCAGCGGCTACCCACAGTACTATCTTGTCGGCGGTCTCAAGGAGCAGTAGCGCACCGCTGCTCAACGAACCCCCTGGCGCAGAGAGGTATACATGCAGCCCATCGGTCCGGTCAGTCGCGAGACCGGCGGAAACTCCTCGCTTCACGAAGCGGTGGTGCGCTTCGGCGCGGCCCAGGAGACCCGCGAGCAGCAGCGGTCCGAGCGTGCGGCCGACGATCGCGACGCCACGGCGACCATCGACGAGGCGTTCATCGACGTTTCCGACGCAAGCGCGCCTGAGGCTCCGTCCGGCGCTCGTGGAGAGGCCCCGTCCCCCCAGGGCGCGCGCAGCGCCGACGGACGCGCGAAGGCCGAAGGGGCCACCCTCGGAGGGCGCGGTGCTGCTGAAGAAGGGCTCGACGAGCAGCAGAGCCAGGCCATCGCACAGCACGCCGCCGAGCAGCAGGGCAAGCGTGAGAACGTGCGTCTCGACGGCGATCGCGCGCAGCGGTCGACGCGTGAGATGATGGGGCGCGTCGGAGCAGCGGAGGCGTCGACGGAGGCATCGTCGTCGGGCGCTTCCGCCTCGTCGAGCACGCCTGCGCCCTCTGGCAGAGAATCGGCGGGAGGCGGCAACAAGGCCGAAGCCTCCGCGCACAGCGCACCACATTCGCACGGCGCGCCCGTGTCTTCCGGTGGGGGGCACCCGACATCAGGCGCCTCGCACGCAGGCTCGCCTCGGGTCGGGGGAGATGTTCTCGCCGCGGCGGTGGGGAGTGGCCTGGCCCCCACTGAAGAGGTGACGCCCGGCAGCGCCCAGTCGCGTGACCGCGACGATGACAACGCCCAGGACGTGGAGAGCAGCCGCGAGGGCATTAGCGCGCGGGGAGACGACGTGCGCAAGCAGGTGGCGCGAGAGCGTCCGCTCGATG
>RGZZ01000134.1 GCA_010028905.1 Pseudomonadota bacterium
GCCGCACACCACACGTCCGCAGAGAACGATCTGGCTGTATCCGAGCAGCGTCTCGCGCGCGCACGCCTCGAAGACGCCCCCGCGCGCGACGGCGGTTCGCGACGGCGTCTGATCACGCAGCTCGGCCGGCTCGACGGTCACGAGCGACGCGCGCCATCCTCTCGAGGCGACGGGGCCCCGTCGTCCGGTGCGGGCATCGAAACGAGCCGCACGGGCACGTGCTCGAGCTGCCTCGCGTAGGCCGCGGTCTCGGCCTCGCGCACGAGCTCGACACCCCCATCGCCCAGCATCACAACGGCCGGTCGCAGCTGGATGAACTGCATCGACTGCGCGAGGTTGTAGGCCCCCACGTTGCGCACCACGAGCAGATCTCCCGCGCCGACCGGCGGCAGCGGAACGTTCTGGCGCAGACAGTCGATGTTCATGCACATGGGGCCATAGAGATTCACCGTGTCGACCACACCGCTCGTCTCCTTCACGGCCATCACGTCGAACTCGTACCACCACGACGTGGGGAGGAGGTTCACCCCCGCATCGAGCACCAGCCCTCGCCGCCCGTCGGAGAGGCGCTTGCATGACACCACCGATGTGATGAGCTGCACCGCCTCGGCAACCAAGGCACGTCCAGGCTCGATGATGAGGCGGGGGAGCCTGTCGACCGGGAAGTCTCCGCGCATGAGCGCCGAGGTGAGCGCCTCTGCATAGCGATCGATGGAAGGCACGACGTGCTCCACGGGAAGCGCCTGCCCGTGCAGGCGGGTGCGCGCCGCGAAGCCGCCTCCGAAGTCGAGATGGTCGAGCTCGACCCCGCTCCCGCGCCGCAGATCAGCGCACAGCTCCGCGACGCGGACGGCAGCGCGGGCGTACACATCGACGTCTGTGATGTAGGTCCCCACGTGGGTGTGCAGGCCGGAGAGCCGCAGCGACGGGCTCGATGCGACACGCGCCGCCATCTGCCGCGCGTCTCCGTTCTCGAGGTTGAATCCGAAACGGTCCCACGGCTCATCGGTAAGACGCATGTTGACGCGCAGGCCGATGGGGATGCGACGCCCCAGACGCGCGCCGATGGCCTCGAGATCAGCCACCTCCTCGAGCGAGTCGGCGTGGATGAGGGCACCGTCCGCCACGGCTTGCTCGAGCTCGTGGCGGCGCTTCATCGGACCGTTGAAGATGATCTCGGATCCCGGCACCCCCAGGGCGAGCGCGATGTCGTACTCGAAACCGCTCACGACCTCAGCCCACGCCCCCTCCTGACGAAGGACCGCGCAGATGGCCGACAGGTAGTTCGTCTTGTACGAGTAGCCGATGGTCGTGCGCGGGTACCGCAGGCGGAATGCGCGATCGAGCTCGCGATAGCGGCGGCGCAGCTCGGCTTCCGAGATCACGAACAGGGGGCTGCCGTGCCGCGCCACGAGATCATCGGGGGAAAACCCATCGAGACGGCCGCCGGGAAGGGTGACCTGCGGGCGAGCGAACGGATTCAGGGCACCCAGGCGATGTCGCACGAGAACAGGCTTCTGATAGGGCTCACGCATCAGACGAGGCTCCTCGGTCGTGATAGATGCTCCCCCGCGTCACGAGCTGCTCGAGCGTCGTGAGCGAGCAGATGAGGTCGACAGCGTGCCGCACGAATGCGACCCCGGCCCGCGCCTGCCCGAAAGGCTCCACCGTCTCCCCAAGCGCGATGCGCACGAGGGCCGCGGCGAGATTCGCGCCTGCCCCGACCGACAGATAGCACCACGCCGGGAATCGCGGATTGATCTCGATGAGGTGATAGGCGCCCGTCACTTCGTCGCGGATGAGCTCGAGCTCGAGCGCGCCACGCCATCCGAGGGCGGCAAACGCGCGCTCCGCCAGCTGATGGAGGGCCGTATCGCTCACCGTCACCGCCGACCACGCCTTCCCCGAATCGGTGACTCCCATCTTGCGCATGGCCACCGACCCGATCAGGCGACCCGCGCCGTCGCCCAGCATGAGCACGTCGTACTCCTCGCCCTCCACGACCTGCTGGGCCAGAACGGGGCTGCCCCAGCGCTTGCGGATGCGGGCGTACGCGTGCGCAGCCTCTTCGGGGCCGCGAGCGATCTCGGCCCCGTGCCAGGCCCCCTTCACCGCAATGGGATAGGCGAATGGGAGCGCCTCGAGGTGTCGAGGTCCCTCGAGAACCACGGTGGGCGGAGAGCGCAAGCCGTGGGTTCGGCAGAAGGCATCGAGCTCGAGCTTCGAGGTCAGGCGCAGCGATTCAGCGCGTGGGAGCAGCGTGGCGATGCCGCAGCGCTCGAGCTCTGGGGCGATGGCCACCATGTTCGACAGCTCAGTGTCGAGGGTCGGCAGCAGAACATCGATGGGGGTTCGGCCGTGCACCTCGAGCAGGCGCGTGAGAACCGCCGTGCACCCCGCAGCGGGGTACGGGATGAGATGCGCCTCGTCGACCAGCGATGCATCGTACACCGCGGTATCGAGCGCGTCATAGGCCAGACCGACGATTCGCCCCCGCCATCCCGGATCTGCGCGCAGGCAGCGGATCACGCCCGTGCCCGGGGCCGGGCTGTCGGTAGCGTTCAGTCCGGTCACGGCAACCGTGGCGTGAAGGGCCTGACGGTTCACTGAAGGCCAGCGGCGCGCATCTGGCTGATGAACGCCTCGGCATCGCGTCGCGCGGTCGAGGGGTCGACCTCGAATCGCTCCACAACGGCGTCGACGACCGCCTGCAGCCCCTTGCCCGCGGCAAGCAGCCGATAGATGAGCGCGCCAACAGCGTTGGTGCTGTACGAGACCCCTCTCACCGGGTCGAAGAGAAAGCCGTTCTCTGAGAGCCACGGTCCCTCCCCTCCCCAGGGTGCATCGAGCGCGTCACCACGAGGGGGGCCGATTCCCTTCACGGTTCGCCCTGCCACACGCCAGCGACGGGAAACCCTGTGCTCTGCGCGGTGCGGGGGAACCATCCGCCGCGATAGGCGAGCAGACCCGTCAGGTGATAGCCGTTGCGCTTGCACCACGTGTCACGCGGGATGGTGCACTGCGCAGCCATGACCCGGCCAGACCAGAGCGCCACCTCATAGCTCCCCCCCCTGACCCTGGAAACGGGGATGGTGAAGACGTGTCGAAAGTCGCCGCGCACTGACACCACCTCGTGCACGCCCTCGGTTGCCTTGTCGCGAATGCCATAGGCGTAGGCCGACCGTCCGAGCCAGGCTCCACCCGCTGGCGCCACCCCCGTGACGGTGAGCACGTATGCATCGCGCTCGATGGCCGCGCGCACATCGATGCGCCAGGCGGATGCGGGCGCCGCGTGCGACGCGCTCGGCAAGAAGGCCACAGCCAAGAGCGCGGCCAGGAGGGCGAGAAGGAGGCGGGTCGGTACGATGCATCGGTTCATGCCCATGAGGTTCGCAGTCCTGACGCAGTGTCCTGTGCGCGGGAACAGGCGTGCGGTTGCCCGCGGCGCGGGCTCAGATGGTCTCGATCTGCTCGGCCCGCACCCATCCCTTCACGCGATGGAAAGCGCCCACCTCTCGCCAATCCCCTTCCGACGCAAGGACCTCGATCCGCGTGCCCGCGTGAAGCGAGACACCCACGCTGTACTCGCGCCCCGGACCGTTGAGGAGCTTCACCTCTCCGGGGACCACGACGGCCCGCGCAGGCTCAGTGACGCGAACGAGCAGCAGGCCACCCGCAACCACGAGCAGCATCGCGCTGGCTGCGCCAGACCAGGCCAGTCCCTCACTGCGCCGCCGCAGCCAGAGCGCCAGAGACCCGCAGCAGGCAAACCAGGCCGCGGAGGCAACGACGGCCAGCTCGTTGCGCGTGAAGGCGTGCGCCGAAGCGGTGAGCAGATCCTCGTCTGGCTCGTGGTCGACCGCGCGGTCGTGCAGCGACGAAGCGTTGGCGCGCAGATCGGGGTCGCGGGGCGAGAGCCGCAGGGCGCGCTCGTAACAGGCACGTGCACGCCCCACGTCATCGCCCTGGGCGTAGGCGTTCCCGAGGTTGTACCACACCGTCGCATCGTCGACGCCATCGGCCACCAGCGCGCGATAGCCCTCGGCGGCCGCGTCGAAGCGCCCCTGGCGATAGGCGTCGTTGGCCTGGCGCATCGTCTCTGCGCGATCAACCGCGGCCTGGGCGACGCCGAAACGCATCTGTGCGAAGGTGAGCAGCAGACTGACGATCAAGACGATGCGCTTCATGACAGGCTCCTCTCGAGCTGCGCGAGCAGCTGCTCGACGTGGGTGATGGAGGCCGGAGCCGACGGCTGCATCGGCGCGTAGCGCGCCTGCTCCGCCGCCGCCAGAAGCTGCGAGAGCGCGTCGCACTCCTCCTGCGAAACGCCGCGGGCACGCAGCGCCACCAGCAGGTCGCGGGTCGGCATGCCCGACGCTGACGACCCCAGCTTCTCGGTGAGGTAGGCGTACAGCACCGGAGAGATGCTGTCGAGCCGCGAGACCGTTCGAAGCTGGCCCTGTGCCCGTCGCAGGGCGTCGCCGCGACGCTCACGCCGCGCGCGCCATCGGGGTCGCGGCCCCCAGAGGACGAACGCCACAGCCAGCAGCACGAGCGGAATGGCCTGCGCGCCGAGGAAACCAGGAGAGCGCAGCAGGTCTGTGGCCGACGAGAGCGCCCCACCCTCATGAATCGGGCGCAGCCCTCTCGGGTCGGGCTTCTCCGCACCAGACGGCGCTGCCGCGGGCGACGCGGGCGCGCCCCCTTGCGCGCCGGGCGCCACCGTGATGGCGATGGGAGCGGTGGATGCAGTCTTGTAGGCCTTGGCCTTCGGGTCGTAGTACGACAGCGAGACGCTCGGAATCGTTGCCGGACCGCTGCTCGACGGCACCAGCACGGCGGTGAAGATGCGCTCTCCGCTCTTGGCCGCTGCTCTTGCGGGCACGGGGTCGGTGACGCGGAAGCCTGGCATGGCGGGGAGCCTGGGGGGCTGCATCATGTTCATGCCCCCCTCTCCTCGAACCGTGAGCTCGAGGTTGAGAGCCTGCCCGACGCGGGCCGAAGCGGCGTCATCGAGACGCGCCGAGACGGTGAAGCGCCCCACGCCCCCCGTGAAATCCGCGGGACGTCCCTCGGGGAGCGGGCGGACATCGACCGGGATGGCGGCCGCCTCGAGCTCCTTCTCGGTCGTGGTCGTGAGGATGCTGTCGAAGTCGTCATCTCCCAGGTGAACGGGAACCTTGCAGTACAGACGAGCGGCCCCGATCTCGAAGTGACCTTCGGCCGACGGGTACATCGCGATGCGCACCTCGTTCACCGTGTAGGTGCGGCCGTCAACCACCCGCGTGAACGTTCGCTCCGGCGCCTGGTCCTCGGTGAGGAAACCCGTGGTGTTGGGGTACTGCGCCTGACGGCTGAGACTCACGCCAGGCGTGTGATAGAAGTCGAGGGTGTAGATCATGGCCTGCCCCACCACGGGCGTAGGCGTGTCGACCTGGGCGGTGACAAAGGCGGGACCGCGTCCTTCTGGTTCCCTGGGGCGACCGCCGGAAGGCTGGCCCGGGAAACCGGGGACCCCGGGGAACCCGGGAACCTGGGGGAACCCAGGGATCTGTGGGGGTCGTGCCACACGTGGGAAGCCGTTGGGAAGGCCCGTCACGCCCGGACCGCTCCGCGTGGGCGGTCGCGTGCCGGCGTTGTCGTTGGTCACCTCGATCTGGAGCGGCGCGCTGAAGGCAGACCCCTGTGGGGTCTGGAGGTGGATGGGGCCGATGGTGAAGCGCCCCGCGCGCCGCGGCGTGAGGAGATAGGTCTGGGTGATCGAGGTGGACACGTCGCCATTGATGACCGACATGTTCTGTGATTGACCAGCGGCGTACACAGTGAAGGCCGGCAGTTCCGGCAGGTGGGGGGTTTCGAGCTGACCATCGCCGCTCACCGTCACCTGGAGCGTGATGGTCTCTCCCACGCTGACCCGGTTGCGATCAACCGCCGCGTCGATTCGCGCATCGGCAGCGTGAGCCGCACGCACGGACATCATTGCCAGAAGAAGGGTCAGGGCTGCAAGAAGTCGTCTCATCGCGCTCAACCTCCTACCACGTCTCGCTGCCCGCGCTGGGGCGATAGGGGGCGGCGGGGGTCGACTTCGTCTTTGCCTGCCGCTCCTTCTCGTTGTAGTACTGGAGGATGCGCGCCGCATCGTCGGTCGACATGCCCCCCTGCTGACCCGGTCTACCCGACGCGGCCACGCCCTTCTTGCCGCTGCCGGCCGCCTGCTTGGGGTCGCCCTTCTGCTGGTCGCCCTTCTTGCCGCTGTCGGCCTGCTTCTGGTCGCCCTTCTGCTTGTCGCCCTTCTTGCCGCTGTCAGCCTGCTTCTGATCGTTCTTCTGCTTGTCGCCCTTCTTGCCGCTGTCAGCCTGCTTCTGGTCGTTCTTCTGCTTGTCGCCCTTCTTGCCGCTGTCGGCCTGCTTCTGGTCGTTCTTCTGCTGGTCGTTCTTCTTGCCGTTGTCAGCCTGCTTCTGATCGTTCTTCTGCTGGTCGTTCTTCTTGCCGCTGTCAGCCTGCTTCTGATCGTTCTTCTGCTGATCGTTCTTCTGCTGCTTGAGCTGATCGAGAACCACCTGCAGGTTGTGACGCGCGTCGTCGTCCTTCTCATTGAAGCGCAGCGCGCGTTTGTACGCCTCTGCTGACTCCTGGAGCTTTCCCTGCTTGTAGAGGGCGTTCCCCATGTGATAGGCGGCACGCGAGCGGGTGGCGCTCGAGCCCGTATCGACGGCTTTCTGAAAGCTCTGCTGGGCCTCGACAAAGCTGCCGGCGCGGTACTGCGCCTGGCCCATGGCATCGAGTGCATCAGCGGCGTTCGGACGAAGGGAAAGCGCCTCCTTGAAAGCCTCGAGGGCGGTGGGGTACTCCCCCCGATCGAAGGCTGACCTGCCCCGCTGCATGGCCCGCACATAGCGGACCTGCGCAACGGGCGTCGTCATTCCCGGATCCGCCGTCGACGAAGAGGCGGGTTGGCCAGCAGGGGGTGCGGCGACCGGTGTCGCGGGAGCGCCCAGCGCCGGCGAGCAGGCTGCGGCCGATGCGATGACGCACAGCCCCATCAAGACATTGATCCGACTCGACTTCGGTTTCATGACACGGCTCCTCTCGCAGACGCGGCAACACGGGTCGGGCGTCGCGTCGAAACGGTTCGCTCCAGCGCAATCAGGACGAGGGCAACGAGAACGAACCACTGATAGCGATCGACGTAGCGCCGATGCATGGTCTCCTCGAGCAGATGCTTCTCCGCGCCGCTCACCGCGCTGAAGATGGGCGACAGCGCATCGGCGGAAGACCCGTCGACGTGCACGTAGGTTCCACCGGTCAGCTTGGCGATGTCACGCAGCGTGCTCTCGTCGAGGCGGCTCATGACCACCTTGCCACTGGCATCACGCACGAAATCGACGCGCCCGTCGGCCTGCTGCTCAGGGATGGGCTCCCCGTTCGGATTGCCGATGCCAACGGTGTGAACGGTGACACCGGCCTTGGCCGCCTCCTTTGCGACCCCGATGGGGTCGCTGTGATGGTCCTCGCCATCGGTGAGGAGCACGATGACCTTCTTGTTCGGATCCCCTTTCGGGAAGGTCTGGAGCGACGCGCGGAGGGCATCCCCCAGCGACGTGCCCGGGATGGGGAGCGCCTGCGGGTCGAGCTGCTCGAGGAACAGACGGGTGGCCGACACATCGAGGGTGAGCGGACAGAAAGGGAAAGCGCTGCCGGCGAATCCCACCAGCCCGAGACGGTTCCCCTCGAGCTGATGGGCCAGCTGCCCGAGCTGCTGACGCGCAAGCTCGAGACGGCTCGGCTTCACATCCTTCGCATTCATCGACGAGGAGCAATCGACCGCGAACACCACGTCGACCCCCTGGCGCTCCACGGTGACCATGCGCGACCCCCACTGGGGACCGGCCGCGGCCAGGGCGAGCAGCGCAAGCGACACGATGACGAGAGACGTCTTCAACAGGGCACGACGACGGCTGTAGTCGGCCGCGAGCCGCGCCAGCATGGGGGCCTGGGCGAAGGAGGCGATGACGCGGGCGCGCACCCCCTCGCGATGCCAGGCGAAGACCGCGAGGGCAAGTACCGCTGCCAGCCACCAGAGCTGATGGGGATCGGCGAAGTGCATCACGGCACCTCCTGCAGCACAGATCGCTCGAGAAGCGCGTTGAGACCCAGCAGCGCCAGCGCGGGGAGCAGGAACCAGGGATAGAGCTCTCGGTAGTCGACCACCGCAGCCTTGGGCGCCTCGCGCTTCTCGAGGCGATTGATCTCACCGTAGACGCCCGCCAGGGCCTCTGTGTCGGTGGCGCGGAAGAAGCGTCCGCCCGTGAGATCGGCGATCTTCTGCAGCGTGCCCTCATCGAGGTCACCCCGCACCATGACCGTCCGCTCTCCGAGCACGGGGTCATTCACCGTCATCGGCGCAAGTCCCGTGGTTCCCATGCCGATGGTGTAGATCTTGATGCCGTACTTTGCCGCCATCTTGGCGGCCGTGAGGGGATCGATCTCACCGGCGTTGTTGCTGCCGTCCGTGAGCAGCACGATGACCTTGCTCTTGCCCGGCACGTCCTTGAGCCGGTTGATGCACGTGGCGATGGCAGAGCCGATGGCCGTGCCGTCGGTTCGCGTCATGCCGATCTTCACGCTGTCGAGCAACGTGAGCAGGGCCCCATGATCGGTGGTGAGCGGGCACTGCGTGAAGGCCACGGCGCTGAACACCACAAGGCCGAGTCGATCGTCGGTACGCTCGCGCACGAACTGCTGGCTGACCTTGCGAGCCGCAGCGACGCGAGTGGGCACGAGGTCCTGGGCGTTCATCGAGCCAGAGGTATCGAGACAGAGCATCATGTCGATGCCGTTCGAGCTCACCTGCTGGGTCGTCAGCCCATGCTGCGGGCGCGCGAGGGCGATGACCAGCAGCGTCATGGCGAGCGCCGTCAGCGCGACGGGGATGCGATCCTCCCAGGCCGGTCGTATGGCGCCGGGAAAGCGCACCAGTGCGATATCAGAGTACCCGATGGCGGCCTGCCGAGGCCGGCCCCGTCGGATGCTGGCCCACCACAGCAGCGCGATGATGGGCAGCAAGAGCAGGGCCAGTGGCGTCTCGAAGCGCATGGCTCACGCCTCCCTTCCGGCTGCCGAGCCGGGCGCAGACGACCCGGCCGCGCCCGATGCGGGCGTCGCCACCGGCTGCATTGTCGACGCCTCCGACGACGGCTTGGCATCGACGGCCTGCACTGGCGCCGGGATCGTGCGCTCCACGATGGTTCGCACCGCGTGGGCCTGTGCAAAGGCCTTGTCGGTGGGCACCTGAAGCCGCGCGAACTTCACCAGATCGGCCTCGTCGAGCACGAGCCGCACGTCGGCGCGGAGCGCTTCGTCGAAGCTGGCCGCGCGCATCATCGCAACCACCTCCGAGGTGGTGTGCTCGAGCACCGGCAGCGCGAAGCGCTGCGAGAGGTAGGTGCGCAGTATCACTGCAAGACGATCGTAGTGCTCCTTCAACCGGCCCTGGGTCGGCAGGTTCTCTGCGACCAGGCGGTCGATGGCGGAGAGCGCGAGACCGTGAGGGGTCGTCACCACCAACCGCCCCTGGCGCGAGCGCCGCAGCAGCTTTCGCGACAGCGCCACGACACCGAGCACCGCAAGCAGCCCCCCCGCAGCCAGCGCGGCCCACACCCACACGGGCATCGACACGTCCTGCAAGGGCTTGAGATCGCGGATCTCAGCGGTTCTGGCGGGCGCAGCCCCCGTCGCGGACGCCGCTGCCGGCGACGGTGCGGGCACCGACGCCGCGCGCTCGACGGTGAGCTCGAGCGGAGCGGCACTGACACTCTTCTTCTGATCATCCGCCGTCTTGTACGCGATCTCGAGCCCGCGCACCGTCACCTTCCCCGGCTCGTAGCCGGCCAGGCGCACGGTATATCTCACGCCCTTTCGACCGTTCGAAACAGGCAGAGGCGTCATCACAGCGTCTCTGACCTCGAGTGGGGCGAAGTCGAGGGCATCCGCCGCGGGCGGCTGCACATCGGTGCCCTGTACCCAGGTCACATCGGCGGTGAGCAGCGCTGTCTCTCCGAGGGCCACGGATGGCCGCTCGAGCCGCGCGCTCACCTGCACGGGGGCAGACAGCGCCAGCGAGGGCGACGGCACAGCCGCAGGGGTCTGGGCCATCGCCGAAGTGGTCGCCGCCCATATCATCGCTGCGCAGAGAACACGCTTCATCGTGCAGCCCCTCCCCTCGCGCGCCGGCGACGACGACGAGACGTCTTGCGATCGAAGAACCGCATGAGCGTCGGCACCGCCGCAACCGCCGTCGAGAACTCGGCGTAATCGGCGCCGGCGGCCTCGAGGCTTCGCTTCAGTTCGGCGCGACGCGAGGCCGCGGCCTCCTTGTAGCGCTTCTGGAAATCATCTGAGCTGGTGTTCACGACCACCATCTGCCCGGTCTCGAGATCGCGCAGGCGAAGCCGCCCCAAGCGGGGCATCTCCTCCTCGCGCGGATCACTGAGACGGAACGCCGACAGATCATGCCGCTGCATGGTGAGGCGCAGCGATCGGTCGAAGCGCTGACCGAGGAAGTCAGAGAGCAGGAAGACCACCGCGCGGCGCTTCTGCACGCGGTTGAGGAAGTCGAGGGCGGCGGCCGCGTCGGTCTTGTGCCCCGTCGGCCCGGGCTCGAGGATCTCGCGGATGAGTCGCAGCGAGTGGCGCTTGCCCTTGCGCGGGGGGATGAACTTCTCCACCCGATCGGTGAACAGCAGCAGTCCCACCTTGTCGTTGTTTCGCAACGCCGAGAACGCGATGATCGCCGCGATCTCGGATGCCACGTCGCGCTTGCTCACCTGACCGCTGCCGAAGTCGAGCGAGGCGCTCGCGTCGACCACCAGCAGCACGGTGAGCTCGCGCTCCTCCTCGTGCTTCTTCACGAACGGCCGACCGGTGCGCGCCGTCACGTTCCAGTCGATGGTTCGAAC
>RGZZ01000135.1 GCA_010028905.1 Pseudomonadota bacterium
TGTTCAGCACAGAGCACGACAGGGGTTGAGCCGGGCGAGTACGCGAGCGCAACAGCGACCTCGAGGCCGTTCACGAGAACGGCCTCGGCGCGCCTCAGGAAGCCCAGATCGTCGTCTGAGACCTTGCTCGAGGTTCGGGGAGACGCAGCCTTCTTGGAAGGCTTCTTGGCAGCGCTTGCCTTCTGCTCTCCCTTGCGGGACGTCTTGGAGGCGACCTTGCCCGTCTGTGGACTCATGGACATATTGTTTCCATCCCCCCCCCTGTTCTCCTCTGAAGCGAAGATGGAGGCTCTCGTCGCGCAACCCGCAATCGTGTGGAACGTTCCGTGTCGGGGTCATGAAACGCCCTGGCCACACGCCCGACCTGACGTCAGACACGACCAGTACCCGTGCTTTCGCAGCAGTTCGACTTCGGTACGGCCCTGCTCGGGCAGGAGCGCCGCACGCGGGACGCGAGAGGTGCGTTGCTCCCACGCATGCAGGCTTTCGCGCATGCGTGCGACCACCTGCGGATGTGAGGCGGAGACATCGCTCTCCCCCGCAACATCGTTCACGTCGACCAGCTCGGCAGAACCGGCGCGCTTCCAGGTCGACCCTCTCTCCCCAGACATGCCGCCCGTGCCCGGCAGAGCCAGTTCGAGATCACGGTCGTACTCGATGTATCGCCAGCCATCCATCTGTACGCTGCTGCACTTGAAATCGCAGGTCTGGGCAAAGAGCGGACGATGGGCGTCGAGGGGGCCGAGCGCATTCACACCGATCTCCCCTTTCACCGGCAGACCGACGAGGCCGAGAATGGTCGGCGTCACGTCTCCGTGCTCGACGGGCGCATCGATGCGCCGCCCCCCCGACAGATGGCCTGGCGCCCAGAGCACCAGGGGCACGTGAAGCAGCTCCTCGGACAGGCCGTAGACATGATTCGAGGTCTGGGCATGGGGGAAGCCGTGGTTGCCCGTCAGCACCACGAGCGTGTCATCGGCCTGGCCCGTGGCCTTCAGCGCTTCGAGCAAACGCCCGCAGCATCGATCACTCGAGCGCACCCCGCTGTCGTAGACCGTATCGGTCGCCTCCGCCGTGATCCTGCCCTGGGCCAGCAGACTTCGCGCCTGATGGATGTCCCAGATCATGACCCACGCGAACCAGTGCTCATCAGCGGCATGCTCGCGAATCCACGCCACCGCCTCTGTGGTGGCCTCGTCTCCCGAGCGCCACTCTGGCTGACTGCTGGGAGAAGGGCAGTGAAAGAGCTCAAACCCCGGGTCGCACGCATTGTTCAGACGCGTCTGACCACAGCATGAACGTAGAGAGAAAGGCCGCGGTGCGAAAACCGTTCCGCCGCAATCTCTCCGCCAGCGGCTGTGCACGAAGCCCGTCAGCGGTCACCGAATCGCTGGCTGCCGTGTCGAGGATCCAGCGAGATGCCGCCATCGTTGTCTCAGACTGGGCATAGGCATTCGTGTAGGACGTGCCCGCATCGATGAGCCCGCGCATGTTGGGAATCGAGGCGACATGGCTGCGGTCGTCGACATAGTCCTCGCGAAGGCAGTCCACCGTGATGAGCAGAACACGCTGGATGCGATGGGCCTGCGAACGCCGCGCCACGCAGATGCAGAGAATCAGCGACACGATCAACTGGCGGAGGACCCACCCCACCTCACGCCTGTCTGCCGCAAAACGGTTGCGCACCCAGACCCCTCCCAACGGGCAAGCTGCACGCTCTTGAGCGCCGAGAAGCCCAGACGCTCTGGCGCAGGAGGTGAATATTCCTCGGAGGCGAGCGGCATCTCCTATCTCGCGAGGGCACCCTCTGCTGCGATGGAGGCAGGAAAGAACGGCACGTCGACAAATACTCGACGGCCACGGCCAACCTGTTCCGCTCGACGCATCTCGACTCGCTGAGCGGAACCGCAGCCGGAGGATTGATTTGCAGTGCAGCAGGGTATATGATGATCACGGACTGGTACCGACGCCAACAGTCGGAAGGTCCACTCTCTGGCCGTCGGGGCCTCACCTCCCCCAGCCCCCCTCCCCGTCGGCCTCTTATTTTTTCCGTGGCGCCATCTCAAAACCAACGAGGTCAGGTCTCCTTTGCCCTCGTCATCGGCGTCACGCTTGCCGTTCTGATCACATTGCTCGCCCTCTCCTCGAGCCGCGCGGCACGTGAGCGTGAGCTCGTGGTCTGGACGGCCTTCAAGGACTCCGAGATCCCCGTGCTGCGCAGAGCCGCAGACGCCTTCGAAGGCGCCGAAGGGGTGCGCGTGCGCATCATTCGCGTACCCTTCCAGGAGCTTCAGGCGAAGGTGCAGGTCTCCGTTCCGGTGGGCCAGGGGCCAGACCTGATCACCGGGCCGCACGACTGGATCGGCACGTTCGCGCAAGCAGACATGGTCTCTGCAGTCGACCTGGCCGAAGCCAGCACCAGCGAGTACCTTCCCGTGGCGCTGCAGGCCGTGCGCTACCGCGGACGGCTGTATGGCCTCCCGGTCAGCGTGAGCACGCTGGGGCTCGTGGTGAACAAGAAGCTGATCGACGATGTGCCTGACACGTTCCCCGAGCTTCTCGAGAAGGCGAAGACGCTCACCCACGACGACCAGTTCGGCTTCCTCTTCGACGACACCGACCTCTTCTTCGCCTGGCCGTTCTTCGGAGGCTACGGCGCCCACATCTTCGCCGAAGGCCCAGATGGCCTCGATCCGCTGAAGGTGGGGCTCGATTCTCCCGAGGCTGTGAAGGCGGCCGCCCTGCTGCAGTCGCTTCACACGACACACATCATCCCCGTGGGCACGCGCAAGGAGAGCGCGTCGTCGCTCTTCCGCGAGGGGCGGTGCGCCATGACCATCACCGGCCCCTGGTCGCTGCAAGACTATCGTGACAAGCAGATCGACTATCGCTTCGTGCCGATTCCAAAGCTCGACAACGGTCGGTGGCCCCAGCCCCTCGTCTCTGTCGACGCCATCTTCCTCAGCCGCTCGTCGCGAGAGCCCGCCCTGGCCACTCGCCTGATGCAGGCGCTGACGAGCCGCAACGCGGAGGCCGAGCTCAACCTCGCCGCGGGTCGCATCCCCGCGCGACGCGACGCGCAGGACGACGAGCGGGTGGCGCGCAATCCCGACGTGCCCGCCATCGGTCGCTGCGTCGACAAGGGCGTTCCCATGCCGGCCATACCCGCAATGACCCAGGTGTGGGGCCCCATGGCAGACGCCCTCACCCTCATCACCAGCGGCCAGGCCCCGCCAGACGCAGGACTCGCGCAAGCCGTTCGTCAGATCATCGAGAACATCAAGAAGAGCATGGAGTAGCCGTGGACCAGCGCGACCGCCTCACCCCCTACGCGTTCATCGCCCCGGCGCTGCTGTCCACCGCCGTGGTGACGCTCATGCCCACGCTCTACACCATCTACCTCTCGTTCACAAACTGGAGCCTGTACCACTTCGACAAGCCCTCGTTCATCGGGCTGGCCAACTACCGCGAGATCCTCGCAGGCGCGCAGCTGAGCACCTTCTTGCGCGTGTTCGCCTGGACGCTGGTGTGGTCGGCGGCCAGCGTCGCGGGCGCGCTGGTGGTGGGCATGGCCTTCGCCCTCGTGCTGAACCGCAAGGATCTGGCGGGACGAAGCGTCTATCGCACCCTGCTCATCATCCCGTGGGCCATGCCCAGCTTCATCACCGTGCTCATGTGGGGCGGTCTGCTCGATGGGCAGTTCGGAGCGGCCAACGCCGCACTGAAGGCGGTGGGCCTGCCGGCCGTGGAGTGGCTGACCCAGCCGGGCTGGGCGCGGGTCTCGGTGGTGGCCGTGAACGTCTGGCTCACGTTCCCGTTCATGATGTCGATCATCCTGGGCGCGCTGCAGAGCATTCCCGCTGACATGTACGAGGCCGCTGCCATCGACGGAGCACGCAAGACCACGGTGTTCTGGCGTCTCACCGTGCCGATGCTGCGCAACGCCATGGTGCCGGTCATCGTCACGTCGTTTGCGTTCGCGTTCAACAACTTCATCGGCATCTACCTGCTCACCGCCGGCGGCCCTCCCATGGCCGACGGGAACGGCGCGGGCGCCACCGACATCCTGGTGTCGTACACATTCAAGCTCGGGTTCAACTTGAACCGCTACGGTCTCGCGTCGGCCTACGCGGTGGTGATCTTCGCCCTCATCGGAACCCTGAGCCTCATCAACTCGTCGCTGACCGGCGCCTTCAAGGAGGACTGAGCATGGAACGCAAGCGCGGCCCCCTGGCGCTTCTTGTCACGCACGCTGTGCTCGTGCTGCTGGTGATGATCATCCTCATGCCGGTGGTCTGGGTGGCCCTGGCGTCGTTCCAGAAGGGCGGCAACCTCTACGGAATGGCCGGTGGCGCCCTCACCACCGAGAACTACCGCACGCTGCTGGGCACCTCGCGCTTCATGCTGTGGGTGCGCAACAGCCTGCTGGTCTGCGGAACCAGCGCCCTGCTCGCCCTCTGCTTCTCCACCACGGCGGGGTATGCGTTCTCACGCCTGCGCTTCGTTGGACGCAAGCACGGCCTGCTCACCCTTGTCATCCTGCAGATGTTCCCCGCCATGATGGCGATGTGGGCCCTCTACATGCTGCTCGACTTCCTCAATCGGGTGACGGGCGGCATCGTCGGGTTCAACCTGCTGGGGCTCACCCTCATCTACACCGGCGGCGGGGTTCCGTTCAACATCTGGCTCATCAAGGGGTACCTCGACTCCATTCCCAAGGAGCTCGAGGAATCGGCCTGTGTCGATGGCGCGTCGAAGTGGCAGACCTTCAGCCTCATCACCCTGCCGCTCATGGGGCCGATACTCGTGGTGGTGGGCGTGCTGACCTTCATCGGTGCGTACAACGACTTCCTCATCCCATCGATCGTGCTGCTCGACGACTCGCAGTACACCCTGGCGGTGGGGCTGCGCTCGTTCATCAGCGGGCGCTACGACACCAGCTGGGCTGAGTTCGCCGCCGCCAGCGTTCTCGGTGCGGTGCCCATTCTCGCGGTCTTCCTCTCGCTGCAGCGCTATCTGGTCGATGGACTCACCAAGGGCGCGGTGAAGGGCTGAACCTGGGAAGGCTTCAGTCGAACGCCACCGGAACGCGCGCCTACGTGAAGACCGATCGCGATCTCAGCGCCTACGACACCGCCACGGGCGCGTGCGTGGGAAGCATCGCACGCATCACCCCGGACCACACGTTGGAACTGCTCCCCCAGATCGATGGCGAAGCGGTGGTGCTCACCAACAAGACCGTCATGTTCACAAACGCCAATCTCGAAGAGATGGGGTGGGGAGCCTACCCTTGGGAGGTGCGAGGCTACGAGATCCTTCCCGACGGGGCACCGTTGCCGTGGGTGCGGGTGACTTCTACCATCTCGGGAACGTGGAGATCAGCCACAAGGGATCCGTGACCTTTGCGAGCGAGCAGGTCAGGTCGTGTGGCATCGCGAGGCTACCCGATGGTCGGTTGCAGCTGCTCGAATACGACGCCGAGCGTGCGATTGCGCCATCGACACCAGAGAACCGACGCCGAGCCGACAGCCTGGGCCTGTCCGCAACGGGGATGTCGCTGGTCACCGTCGACCCGCAGCGCGGAGAGATCGCGCGCGTGCCCACCGCGCGCGGGGCCAATGCCGTTCTTCCGCTGGCAAACCGCACCACAGTGGTCTGCTCCCTCGAACAGGGAACCACCTTCACCCAGCACGGCGACGACGGGGGCGTGCTTCGCAGCTACACCTTCGAGAATGAGGGAGGGGCCACGAACTTCCTGATCGACGACGCGCGAGACCAGGCCTATGTGGTGATGCGCACGGGTGCCACGTCAGTGGTGTACCGCCTCGACCTCTCTCCCACGGCCGTGCGTCATGAACCCGTAGAGATCGCCCGCGCTTCGGAGAACCTGATCGTCCTGCCGGTGTTCAGCGATGGGCGCCTGGCCATCGCGAGCCGAGATGGGGTGCGCGTGTACGACGGCGACCAGGTCACGACCCATGCGAGCCTCGAGGCCTTCAAGGACGCGGTGGGAGACCCCGCCCTTCAGCCCCACACCGTTCTCGTCGAGCCCTACCGTGCGCGCGGCGGCATCTGCGCCAGGGAACCGGAGAGAACCCTGCTGGCAGACCACCCGTGGACAGAGCAGACCCGTCTCGACGACTGGCTGCCCGTCATCGCAGAGGAGATCCCGGCGCTGCAGCAGTCGGGGCCCCTGGCATCCGAGACGCCAGCAGGCCGACCCGTCGCCGGCACCGACGGCTGTCTCGACTTCACACGCAGGGTCGACAGCGACACCGCACTTCGGGACATGCGACTCGGTGACGAGCGGGTGTACGCGCAGATGGTGATGCACCGGCAGGTACCGAAGGTCGACTTGATGACCTTTCCCGGGCACGTCGGCCGCATCGAGGTGTGGCCAGACAAGCGCAATGTGCGGCTGCCGCAGGACAGCTACCCCACAGAGATCCGGATGCGCCCTGATCAAACGACGGATTGCGCGTTGCCCGTCAATGTGGGAGACGAGTACTTCGTAATCACAGGGACCCACAGCCCGTCTCATCCCCAGAACGCGCTCTGGTGGACCCATCCAGCCAGCGGCGGATCGAAGGTGTACGACGTCTCACAGCCCATCATGGGCCTCTACTCGAGCCCCGACGCCGTCTGTGCCGTCGGATCGTACGGTGCGATCCTCACGATCGAGCCCATTCGCGAGCGCGGTGCGCAGATCGAGAGCAATGCGCCTCTCTCCACGGTAACCGCCGCGGGCACTTCGAGCCCCTGCAAGCCGATCGTGGAGACAGACGAGACGGTCTCCATCGGCGGCGTCACGGTGCGGAAGCGAAAGCTGGTCTCGAGCCCAGCCTGAAGAAGAACACCCTCGGCGGGGGGTCGCCGAGGAAGCGGCGTTCCTGTGCGTGTCGGACGCGCTACTGCAGCCCGAGACCCAGATCGCGTGACACCTCGCGCGGCAGCAGCTTCTTGCAGGCCTGCTGCCACGCCACGAAGTCGTGTCCTCTAACCAGGGTGCACGCCTCCACACCCTGCTGGTGGCACGTCACGAGATCTGCCAGCGTCTCGCTCACCTCTTCCACATCGCCTCCCTGACGCGGAGAGAACCCACGCACGACCTCAGTGATGCGCGAGGCCACCTCATGAGAGGAAACGTCCTGACCCCCGAACTGCAGCAGCGCGTGCCTGGCGAGGGCCGCGGAAGCCTGCGCGCCCAACGGGAAGCCGTGCTTGGGTGAGCGCGTTCCCGTGAGATAGAACGCGAAGGGGTTCTCGGTGCGAAGCACATCCCGGTTGCGAGTGAGAACGCCCGTGATGCCGTCGAGCTGCTCGGAAGAGACGGTGCTCGACGCGGCCGAGGCCGCCTCGACGAGGCCACGGATCTCCTGGTCGGAGAGCGATTGCACCTCTTCGAGGGCCGGCCCCACATTCTCTGAAGTGGCCCAGCGCATGAACAGGCGCTGGTTGACCTTTGGAACACCGCAGGCCGTGACCCCGTCGCGGAAGGCGAAGCCGTAGTCGCCGTAGATGATGGCCCCATCCGGCTGCATCCACAGGTTCCCGTCGTTTGCGATGCGGTCGAAGTTGCCCATCCAGGCATCGAACACGCCCGCACGCACGGCCGCGTCCGGATCGCGCAGGCGCTCGATGGCCGCTGGCTCGCTCTGAAGGGTCTGATGGACGATGAACTCTGATGCGAGACCACGATGATCCTGCCCGCCGACGTCGGCCACGGCGTCGCGATACACCAGGGTGTTCACGCCCAGCGCGTGCATGAGACGGCTGGCCACGACCTCGCGCGCCGCCTCTTCCCGCAAGGGCTGCTCCCACGATACATCGACGGGCTCCATCGACTTGAACGCAGACAGCGCGCCGTCCTGGGAATGGCAGAGCAGAACGGGATTGGAGCCCACCTGTGCGACAGACCGCGCCTTGCCCTCGCCGTCACGTATGAGCTTGACCCGCTCGAAGCGAGCAGCGGAATCGACGCCGCCAAGCGGCTGAAGCGCCATGATGAGATCTCCTCGGACCTTCTGCCAAAAGCGGCGAAGAAGGTGTTCCTCGACATGCTGGCGCGAGTGGCTCAAAAAAGACTGAAGGGCGTGCGATCCGAATGCTAAATCACAAGATGAGCGGCGCAGACGCCTGCGCCGGAAAGCCCGCGTGCTACAGCGGCTTCTTCGTTGCGACCCCCACCCGCCGCGGGTAGCGCGCGTCGAGCGGTGTCTGTCGCTTGATGACCACGAGGGCGCGGCGCTCCCGATCGGGCAGATGATACTCGCACACCCGCTCGACCGATGCGCCGAGGGCCGCAAGCGCGCCCGCCGCCTCCGCAATCTCCTCGTCGACGGCCGGTCCCTTCCACAGCAAGACCCGCCCCTCTGGCGCCACGAGCGGCACCAGCCACTCCACGAGAACGCGAATGGGCGCAACCGCCTTGGCCAGCGCGACGCCGAAGCGCTCGCGCAGCGCGGCGTCACGTCCGGCGTCCTCGACGCGCAAGCACTGGGTCACGGCGTGCGACAGACCGAGCGTATCGATGACCGACTGCACGAAGCCGATCTTCTTGGCGCTGGCGTCGAGCAGCACGAACTCACGGGTGGGGTCTGCCACCGCAAGGGGGATGCCTGGAACGCCACCGCCCGTGCCGACATCGATCACCGAACCGGGGAAATCGCGCAGGCAAGCGGCGCCTGCCAGCGCATCGATGATGAGATCGCGCTCGATGCCCTCTGCAGCAAGAGCGGTGACGTTGTGCGGCGAGGCGAGAAGGGCGTCGCGATACCGCAGCAGCTGGTCGATCTGCGCTTCGCTGAGGGGCGCGCCGAGACGGACCGCTTCCTCAGCCAGCGACACGCGCGTTGGTCTCAGACGACGGTTGAGCGTTGGCGACGACGTCTTCTGCGCGCGCCGATGAAGCGCCACCCGATGGGGCAACCGAATGGGCGCCTCGAGGCCGCGGGGCGCTCTTGCCGCCGCGACGGCGTTGATCGAGCCAGACCATGAGCATCGAGATGTCAGAGGCCGAGACACCGGAGATGCGCGAGGCCTGCCCAAGAGAGCGCGGCTGAATCCGCGACAGCTTCTCTCGTGCCTCGCTCGACAGGAACTGCAGCGCTGCGTAGTCGGCGTCGGAGGGGAGCAGCGCGTCCTCCATGCGCGAGAGCTGGGCGACCTGGGTGCGCTGGCGCTCGATGTACCCGTCGTACTTGACGCGCACCTCGACCCGAGCCGCCTCGCCCTCGTCGAGCGAGGGGCCATCGGTCACCGCGGTGGCCACCATCGACCACGTGACGTGGGGACGCTTGAGCACGTCCTCAAGGGAGATGCTGGTGGCCACCGTGAGCCCGTGCGCAGCGAAGGCCTCCACGTCTGCGGGACGGACGTGGCGGGCGCGCAGCCACGCCACCGCGGCGTCGAGGCGAGCCATGCGCGCCTCATAGACCGACCAGCGCGTGTCGTCGATGAGACCAAGGGTACGCCCGAGCGGGGTGAGCCGCTCATCGGCGTTGTCCTGGCGGAGCATGAGCCTGAACTCGGCGCGAGACGTCATGATGCGATACGGCTCGAGGGTTCCCTTGCTGATGAGGTCGTCGATGAGCACGCCGATGTAGGCCTGAGAGCGCTCGAGCACCACGCTCACCTCGCCGCGAACCTTGCGAGCAGCGTTGATGCCTGCCATGAGGCCCTGGGCCCCCGCCTCTTCGTACCCCGTCGTGCCATTGATCTGGCCCGCGAGGAAGAGGCCGGGCACGGCACGGGTCTCGAGGCCGTGCGTGAGCTGGGTGGGGAACACGAAATCGTACTCCACCGCGTACCCGGGCCGCATGATCTCGGCGTTCTCGAGCCCCACCACCGTGCGGATGAGCTCGACCTGGACATCGAGCGGCAGGCTGGTGGACATGCCCTGCACGTACACCTCGTTGGTCTCGTGCCCTTCAGGCTCGAGAAAGACCTGATGGGTCTCCTTGTCGGGGAAGCGCATGATCTTGTCTTCGATGGACGGACAGTAGCGCGGGCCACGGCTGTCGATATCGCCGTTGTAGATGGGAGAGCGATGCAGGTTGGCGAGAATGATCTCGCGGGTGCGCGGCGTGGTGGAGGTGAGATAGCACGGCAGCAGGCGCTCTGGAGGCGCCTGGCGGCCATCGCATGAGAAGGCGAGCGGCGTCTCGTCTGACGGCTGAGGCGTGGTGCGCGAGAAATCGATGCTACGCTTGTTGACCCGAGGCGGTGTGCCCGTCTTGAGACGCCCCATCTCGAGGCCCAGCGACCTGAGCGAGACCGAGAGCCCCACGGAAGGGGGCTCGCCCTGACGCCCCGCCGCGAAGCTCACCTCTCCGATGTGACAGAGCCCGTTGAGGAAGGTTCCCGTGGTGATGACGAGGGCGTGGCAGCGATAGATCCAGCCGGTCTGGGTGCGCACCCCTGCGACGCAGCCGTTCTCGACCTCGATGGCCTCGACCACGTCCTGCATGAGATCGAGGCCGGGCTGACACTCGAGCACGCCTTTCATGTAGTCCTTGTAGGCGTTGCGGTCAGCCTGGGCGCGCAGAGCCTGAACGGCGGGTCCCTTGCCTGTGTTGAGCATGCGGATGTGGACGTGGGTGGCGTCTGCGGCCCGCCCCATCTCGCCGCCCAGGGCGTCGATCTCGCGCACGAGGTGCCCTTTGGCCGGCCCCCCGATCGACGGGTTGCACGGCATGCGCGCCACCGTGTCGAGGTTGATGGTGAGCACGAGGGTGCGACATCCCAGGCGCGCGGCCGCCAGCGCGGCCTCGCAGCCCGCATGGCCCGCGCCGACCACGATCACGTCGTAGCGAACGGGTGCCTCGATGCCCGGTCCCATCTTCTGGCTGTCTCCCTCGCTGTCTCAGTAGGCCGCGCAGAGCAAAGGCGTTGGAGCGGCAAAAGCAATTCTACGAAGGGG
>RGZZ01000136.1 GCA_010028905.1 Pseudomonadota bacterium
TCGAGGGCCGCAAGGGCGGTCACCGGAACAGGCCCTCGAAGCCCTCGCAGCCATCGCACGGCCATCTCGACCTGATTCTTCTTGATGTGCTCGCGCAGCTCGGCGCGAAACGATTCTCCTCCGCGCTCGAGACCAACGAAGAACACGACCCGTTCGATCACGGCCGCGACGGCCATCACCGAGACCAGCAGCAGCGGCGCGATGAAAACGCCGCCCTGCGCCAGAAGACCTTTCAGCATCTCGATCATGAGACTCTCCTTGTGTGTTGGCGTCGATCGCTTGAGAAGCGGTCGCGTGCCACGTCGATTCAGAACGCGCGCCTCAGAAGCGGAAGGTGCCGTTCAGCAGGATGCGCCTCCCCTGCACCCATCGGGTGCCGGAGAACTCGCTCAGGAAGTTGAGAACCGATCGGTTATCGAACAGGTTCTGCACAGAGATCCCATACGACAGCCCGTGAATGGGCTTCCCATCGGCGCCGCGAGGCACGAAGCCGATGCGCAGATTGGTGATGAAGCGGCTGTGACGGCTCCCCACCAGCCCGAACGGATCGATGCCCACTGCATTGTAGAGGGGCACGAACTCGAGGGGATAGCCGCTGGCGTAGAGGGCGTCGACCGAGGCCGACCAGCCATTCTTCCAGGCGTACGAAGCGCCCCCCGTGACCTGCACCCGCTGATCGTGATCGTTGTAGTGGGGCAGCTCATCACTGAACGGGCCGGGGGCGGTGGGGCGCGACAGCCCCACCGTGCTCGAGAGGAAGCCGTTCCAGCCGAGGGGGTTCTGGGTGCTCAGCGAAACCTCGACCCCTTTGTAGAACGCCCGTTCGAAGTTCACCGGGGCGAAGATGGGAATTGTGGCGTTGGGGATGAGCAACCCCACGTCGACCTGGTTGTGGAAGTCCTTGTAGACCAGCGCCACACGTCCGCTCATCAACTTTGCCGGCTGAAACTCATAGCTCGCCTCATACACGTTCGACCGCTGCGGGAACACCGTTGTGCTGCCCGTGGGGTCGATCTCGAGGGGAGGCGCCTGGAAGAGATTGCTGTACGAGAAGCGGAGCGCAGCGGTGTCGGAGGCCGGGATGACCACGTTGACACGAGGCCCCACCGCACCCGTGCGCAGACCCGCGCCATTGTCGAACCCATCGGCGCGCACCCCCCAGTTGACGACGGCGAAGTCCTTCACCGGAAAGGTGTGGGAGAACCACGCACCGCCCATGACGCCCGGTCGCGAGACGTCGGCTGTGAAGCGCGTGGGGGCCACCGGGTCTGCGCTGGGATTCGGGAGCTGCCCACCGCCACCCGCGTCAATGACGTCGACCACCTGACGGGAGTGCATGAAGTCGGCTGCAGCACCCATCTTGAACGTATGCTCGGGGGCGATGCGAAAGTCGAACTCCACCGAAGGCTGCACCTGCACGATGTCGAGGGTCGTGCTGGGCAGGTAGGGGGCTCCGGGGTTCTCAGGGTCGGCCGGCTGGCCATTGGCCGCAAGCTCCGGGCTGAGCGCATCCGAGATGGTGGTGAACGGGGTGAAGACCCCGTTGTTGGTGACCCTCACGCGGCTCTTGAGATACGAGAGGCCGAAGAGGAAGTCGGCGTTGTCGGCCATGGCCCGCTTCCAGGAGAGGACCCCCAGCATGCTCACGTTGTTCTGCTGCTGGCGAACGCCCGCGGCGAAGTTCTGGGGGGTCTGTGACACGCCATAGCGGCCGTTCGAGTACGACAGGGTCAGCCCCAGGGTGTCGGTCTCGGTCTTCTTCGAGACCCGCACCAGCGCGCTCGTGTCGGCGCCGCGGTTGTTCAGCGTCTGCCCCACAGATGACACGGGCTCGAGCTTGTTGTCGGTGGCGCCGTAGGCGGTTCCGACAAACCAGGTGAGATCGCCGCTCTTGCTCGAGCCGCCCGCGCGCAGCAGACCCTCCACCGTGCCGTAGGTTCCCGCGCGGGGAACGAACTCGACGTACGGCTTCTCGCCACCTTCCTTCGTCGACACGTTCACCACGGCCCCCAGCTGCCCCCCCACGCTGGTATCGAAGAACCCGGTCTGGATGTCCATGGACTCGAGGAAGCGGGGATCGATGAGCTGGCTGGTGGCGTCTTCGGTGGTGACGGGCACGCTCACACCGTCGACCGCAACGCTCACCCCCTTGTGCTCGCCGCGCGCATGGAACTGGCCCAGCGAGTCGGACTGGATGCCGGCGGTGGTGGATGCCACGTCTTGAACCGTCGTGCTCCCCTTCTGCTGGTTGATGGCTCGAGACGCGCCCGCCTGGCTGTTGCCGGTGGCTTTGCGGGTGTCGATCAAGAGACGATCTGCCCGCACCTTGATGACCATCTCCTTGCCCTTGGGATCGAGCGCGGCTTCGTAGGACGCAGGTGTGACAGGCGATACCGTGACCGTGCCGACATCGTTCTCGTAGTCGGGATGCGCTATCTCGACCATGTAGTCGCCGGGCGAGACACCTTCGAAGCGAGCCGTTCCCTGCCCGTCAGACGAGAGAGACAGCGGCGGACGCTTCTTCGCGCGATCCTGGAGGCGGACCGTGGCGCCGGAGATGACCACACCCTTGGCAGATCGCACCGAAACGGTTACCTGGCCGCCTTCCGCGAAAGACGCGACGGTGGCAGACAACATGGAGAACAACAAGACGAGAAGAAAGACCCTGATGCGCATGACGCTCCCGATGCTGAAGCACTCGCAAGACAGCACTTGCGAGGAAGGCCGACACGCGTGCGAGAGCCGTCTACAGGCGCAAGGGAAACCTGCGCCAGGACGGATTCACCGCTTCACCATGCCGGATGGGTAGGCGCCTATGCAGTGCCCAGACGGGGCAGACCAGAGACGCCGTTCAGACCTCAAGCAGCGACAGCGAAAGGGGGTGCGCGGGCGCGACTCCAAGCGCGCGCAAGCCAGCGCACGGGCAGACAGCAGACATCGTGGACGCGCGCGACGTGTAGCGCGCAGCCTGTGAGCGCCAGGCACCCAGCCATGACGGCACCGCCGATGAGCGTGCACGTGGGGCATACGGCGCCGTCGCCCGCGACGTGTACCGTGGCGGAGACACGCGTGACGCCGTCTTCCGGACCGCGCGGGAGATCGTGGGCGTGGAACAGGGCCACCAGAAACGAGAAGAGCACGAGAAGCCCCACGATGGCCTCGCGGCCAGCGCGGCGCCGGGGCGGGGTTGCCCGTGGCGTCTCGTGCAGCATCACTGGGGTGCGCTCCTGAGGAAGTGTGAACGCCTGCCCGAGCCGGGCAGGAACGCGCGTATCATAGCAGAGAGTGTTCGGCCGTGCAAGATCCTACACCACGATGTTGACAAGCTTCTCCGGAACCACGACAACCTTCTTCGGCGCGCGCCCCTCGAGGGCTGAAATCACCTTCTCCGAAGCCAGCGCCAGCGACTTCACCGCGTCTTCTGGCGTGCCCGCCTCGACCTCGATCTTGTCGCGCAGCTTGCCGTTCACCTGAACGATGATGGTGCGCGTCGGATCAGCCGCCACCTTCTCGTCGAACGCGGGCCAGGTGGCATTCCACGTGAACCCGGGCTTGCCCATGCGGTTCCACAGCTCGTCGCACATGTGGGGCGTCACGGGAGCCAGCATGAGGCAGAGCAGCTCCATGACCTCGCTGCACACGTCGTCGTCAGCGTCAGCGCTGCCGAAGTACGGCACGGCCTCATTCACCAGCTCCATCAGTGCAGCAAGACCCACGTTGAAGCGGAAGCTCGACAGATCGTCGCCCACCTTGCGCAGCACCTGGTGAAGCTTGCGACGCATCTTCTCGTGCGTCGGACCGCCAACGTCTGCGATGCGGGCCGCCCAGTCGCCCTTGAAGCGCGCAAGCCCCTCTCCATAGAGGCGCCACACACGGTTCACGAAGCGCGCCGCCCCGTTCATCCCCTGATTGCTCCACTGCACGGCATCTTCGAAGGGGGCCACGAACAGCTCATACACGCGCAGCACATCGGCGCCGTACTGCTCGGCCATCTCGTCTGGCGTGACCACGTTGCCGTACGACTTCGACATCTTCACCCAGCGGTACATGATCTGATCTTCGGGGAAGCCCGCGCGCTCTTCCGGTCGCAGCACCACCCAGTCGACGATGCTCTCGTCGGCCTCCTCGTTGGCCTCGCTGCCCACGGGGCGTCGCCCGGGGGTCCACCCCAGCAGCATGCCCTGGTTGCGCAGCGTCTGGAACGGCTCGTCGAAGTCGATGAGGCCGCCGTCGTGCATGGCCTTGGTCCAGAAGCGCGCATACAGCAGGTGCATGACCGCGTGCTCGGCGCCCCCCACGTAGAGGTCGACCGGCAGCCAGTAGCGCGCCTTCTCGGCATCAAACGGAGCCTTGTCGTTGTGCGGATCGCAAAACCGCAGAAAGTACCATGACGAGCACGCGAAGCCGCCCATGGTATCGGTCTCGCGACGCGCCTCTGTCCCGCATGTCGGACACGACACGTTCACGAATCCGGGGATGGTGGCCAGCGGCGACTCGCCCGTGCCGCTGGGCTGGTACTTCTCGACATCCGGCAGGCGCACCGGCAGCTGGTCTTCGGGCACGGGCACCTCACCGCACTTCGGGCAGTGGATGATGGGGATGGGCGCCCCCCAGTAGCGCTGCCGGCTGATGAGCCAGTCGCGCAGGCGGTAGTTCACCCGCGCCTCGCCAAGACCCTCGGCCACCAGCTGCTTGATGAACGCCGGCACGACGGTCTCTTTCACCCATTCGCTCACGCTCTTGCCGGCAGGACAGGTCATGCCGGTGAACGCACCGCTGTCGATGACCTCGGTGCCGTCGACGGCCGCGTGCGTGAGGCTCGCCGCGTCGACGCCATCAGCCTGCTTGTAGACGAGGCGAATGGGGAGATCGAAGGCCTTGGCGAACTCGAAGTCACGCTGATCGTGCGCGGGAACGCACATGATGGCGCCCGTGCCGTAGCCCATCAGCACGTAGTCGGCGATCCAGATGGGCACCTGCTGACGGGTGAGCGGATTGATGGCGTACGCACCGGTGAAGACGCCCGTCTTCTTGCGATCCGCCGCCATGCGATCGATGTCGCTGGTTCGTCCGGCGGTGATCCGGTACTGCTCGACGGCGTCGCGCTGCGCATCGGTGGTGACATCGGCCACCAGCGGATGCTCCGGCGCCAGCACCATGAACGTGGCCCCATACAACGTGTCGGGACGCGTGGTGAAGACCCGCACCTTCTTGCTGGTATCAGACGCCACCGCGAAGTCGACCTCGGCCCCCTCGCTGCGTCCGATCCACTCGCGCTGCATGTGCTTGATGCCCTCGGGCCAGGCCACCGTGTCGAGCCCGCTGATGAGGCGATCGCCATAGGCGGTGATCTTGAAGAACCACTGCGGCATCGGGCGCTTCTCGACCACGCTGCCGCAGCGCCAGCAGTGCCCCAGCTTCACCTCTTCGTTGGCCAGTCCCGTCTTGCAGCTGGGGCACCAGTTGGTGGGCGCGTGCGAGCGATAGGCGAGACCGCGCTTGTAGAGGTACAAGAAGAACCACTGGGTCCACCTGTAGTACTCGGGCGACGACGAGTTGATCTCGCGGCTCCAGTCGTACGAGATGCCGATGAGCTTCATCTGGCGACGATAGGTGGCGGCGTACTCGTCGACCATCTCGCGCGGGTTGCGTCCGCGCTTGATGGCCTCGTTCTCGGCCGGCTGGCCGAAGGCGTCCCACCCCATCGGATGGAGGATGTTGTAGCCCTTCATCGCCATGGCGCGACAGGCCGCGTCGGTGGGGATGTAGTTGCGGCAGTGCCCCACGCTGAGCCCCGCGCCCGAGGGATACGGGAAGAAGTCGAGGGCGTAGAACTTGGGCTTGTCGGAGGTGTCAGACGCGCGATAGAGCTGCGCCTCCTCCCAGCGCGCCTGCCACTTCGGCTCGATCTCGGCGAAGGGGTAGCGGTCGGCGCGGGCGTCTTGGTCGACGTGCCCGGCGGAGGGATTCGGGGTGGGGGCGGTGTCTTGCATCGCGATGGTTCTCCGTGTGGCAGGCTGTGTGAAGAGATGGGAAAGGTGCGAGTTCGTCGCCTTCAGTGCGAACCCTTCGACAGCGCCCCCCCACGAGGAAGCCGCGGCTCGGGCGCGAACCCCCTCCCGCGTGACACATCCGTCCCCCAACAAAGACCCGGAGGCCCTGCACCGCGAAGGGCTGGCCCTCGCCAGCGAAGAGCGCCATGAAGAGGCCGCCGCCCGCTTCCTCGAAGCCGCCATCGCCGGCGTTGCCGACGCCCAGTACAGCATCGGCACCTGCTACATCAACGGCACGGGGGTGGCCCCCTTCGACGCCGAGGGGCTCTCGTGGCTGCTGCGCGCCGCCGATCAAGACCACCCCCTGGCCATGTGCGCCCTCGGGCTGTACTACGCCAAGCTCGATGAGGCGCAATCGGTGACGTGGTATCGAAGAGCCGCCGAGCTCGGCTTCGCCAGCGCACAGTACGAGCTCGGCATGTGCCTGCTCACAGGCCACGGGGTCGAGGTCGACGAGAAGGAGGCCCAGCGCTGGTTGCGAGACGCCGCCGGGCAGGGCGACGCCGCCGCCGCCACCAACCTCGCCATCACAATGCTCGGCGGTGCGCCCGACGATCAGGCCGAAGCCCTGCGATGGCTGCACCGCGCCGCACTCGCGGGGTTCCCCGCCGCCTGTCACGGTCTCGGCGTGCTCTACACCGAAGGCCGCGCCGCACCCGTCGACGAGGTGTGCGCGCTCATGTGGATGCGCCAGGCCTCACGCAAGGGCTGGACCCAGGCCCGTCTGGCCCTCGACCGACTCTTCGCCACGGGCGCGCTCGCGCCACCCGCCGACGCAGGCGACATCGAGGAGACCCGCGCCGCGGCCGACCGAGGCGACGCCGAGGCGCGGCACGCGCTGGCCACGGCCTATGCCCTCGGTCTGGAGGTAGAGGCCAACGAGACCGCGGCCCATCACCTGTTCAGCCGCGCGGCGCGAGAGGGTTCTGCGCGATCGCAGCTGGCCATGGGGCTGCGCCTGCTGCGGGGCATCGGTGCCGAGCCCGACCCTGAGGCCGCCCTCGACTGGCTTCGCCAGGCGGCCGACCACCTCGCCCTCGCCGCCTTCCTGCTCAGCGAGTGCCACGCCCTGGGCAGCGGGGTCGAACGCGACGACGCACAGGCGCTTCACTGGCTGCAGACGGCCGCCCGGAGCTCGCCTCACGCCGCCTACAAGGCAGGCGTGCTGCTTGCGAAAGGCCAGGGGGCATCACGCGACCCAGCCGCTGCGCTGCGCCACTTCGAGGACGCCGCCGCTCGGGGTGACGTGCTCGCCCTGGGCCAGCTTGCCCGCTGCTTCGCAAGCGGCTTCGGCACCTCGCCGTCTCCCGAACGGGCGGCCGTCTACGCCACCCAGGCCAAGGCCTTCGGTCTACCGATCGACTGAGCCTGGCTCAGGTCGAGCCCCCCCCGCGATGAAGGCCAGCGCCTCCACCAGATGGTGACGGGGCACCAGCACATCGAGCAGCAGGTCCGGATGGGCGTCACGCGCCCAGGCCAGCAGCGCGCCCACATCGTCCGCAGTCATCTCGAGGGCCGCGCTCGTCGACAGCCCCACCTCTCGACAGACCCACGCAGCGTCATGGCCGGTGCTCTCGCGCGTGATGAACAGCAGATCGGCGCAGGCCTCCTGCCACTGCCACGGCTCGATTCGGGCGAACCCTTCGAGAACCCGCTGGCGCAGGGCCGACGGCGAGGTCTGCGAGACCCTCCGCCGCAACGCCAGCTCATCGACGGGCAGCGCCATGGGAACCCCGCTACCCGCGGCCAAGATACGGCGCTGCCGCCGACGCGACATCGCCCGCCAGATGCCGAATCCCGCGGCACCCGCGCCGAGCGCGGCCACGAGCGTTCCCGTCAAGCGACGACGTCGCTCTGCGCTCTGGAGCTGGCGCTGCTGCGCGGCTGCGGGATCGGGTTGCTCACGCGTCGTCTTCTGTTCGCTCTGCTGCACGAGGTGACTCCTTCGCGGGGCCGGTTGCCCCAAGTGCGATACCCATCTGGCCGCCCGTCCAACACCGAAGGCTTCTGGGTGAAACACCGCGTGCGCGAGGGCACACTGCTCAGAGAGGAAACCCCGCCTCTCGGCCTCACCGAGGACGAAGCGCGACTGCGCTTCGATACCGAGGGCCCCAACGAGATCGCGCGGCCATCAACGGGAAGCATGCTGCAGACCGGGCTGCGCATCGTGAGCGAGCCCATGATCGGCCTTCTAATGGCGGGCGCGGGTCTCTACCTCGCCTTGGGCGACCGCGCGGAAGCCCTGATGCTGCTCGGCTCGGTGCTGCTCATCGTGGGCATCGGCACCTGGCAGGAGCGCCGCAGCGAGCGCGCGCTCGAGGGCCTGCGCGATATGGCCTGCCCGCGCGCGCGCGTCGTTCGCGAGGGGAGCACAAGACGCATCCCTGGACGCGAGGTGGTGAGGGGCGATCTCGTGATGCTCGCCGAGGGCGATCGGGTTCCGGCCGACGGGGCGGTGCTGCGGAGCACCCACCTGAGCATCGATGAATCGCTGCTGAGCGGTGAATCGGTGCCCGTGTCCAAGCATGCGTGGAACAGGCGCGCGCCACTGGCCAGACCGGGGGGGGCGAACGCGTTCGTCTACGCCGGGACGCTGGTGTCGAGCGGCCAGGCCCTCGTGCAGGTGCTCGAGACGGGCTCGCGCACCGAAGCCGGGCGCATCGGTGCGGCCGTGGGCCGTGCCCCGCTGCAGGTGTCGCGATTGCAGCGCGAGAGCCGTCGCGCCGTGCGGTTCATGGCCTTGAGCGGACTCGCAGTGTGCGCCGGCGTGTTCGCCCTGCACGTCAGCCTGCGAGGCAGCTGGCTCCACGCTCTCCTTGCCGCCATCACCCTGGCCATGTCGCTGCTTCCCGAGGAGATCCCCCTCGTGCTCACCCTCTTCACCGCCATGGGCGCCTGGCGCCTGGCCCGCAAGAACGTGCTCACGCGACGCATCCCCGCCGTGGAGAGCCTCGGAACCATCACCGTGCTCTGCGTCGACAAGACCGGTACCCTCACGCAGAACCGCCTCACCGTGAGCACGCTGCACAACCTCGACTGCGCCTCTGCCGTGCGCGACGGGTGCGCGCTGGAGGAGCCCTGGCACGAGGTGCTCGAGTATGCGGTGCTGGCCAGCCATCGTGACGCCGTCGACCCCATCGATAGCGCGCTGCGCGCGTGCAGCGTCGAGATGCTCGGGGGCACCGAGCACCTGCACGATGACTGGCATGTCGAGCGCGACTACCCGGTGAGCGGTGCACGAATGGCGGTGTGTCGGGTTTGGCGGACGCGAAGGGAGCGCCAGAAGCCGTGGCCCGCCTCTGCCGGCTGACAAGCGAAGAGCACAGCACCCTCGTGCAGCACCTCGAGGCACTGGCCGCGCGCGGCGAACGGGTGCTGGGCGTGGCCCGTTCCCAGGTCGGTGCGGAGCCGCTGCCCGACGCGCCCGAGGCCTTCTCGTTCGAGATGCTTGGGCTGGTGGGGTTCGAAGACAGGCTTCGCCCCGGCGTGCCAGAAGCCGTGGCCGAGGCGCGGGAAGCCGGGGTGAGAACCGTGATGATCACAGGCGATGCCCCCGCAACCGCGCGCGAGATCGCGCGACAGGCGGGGCTGGGGCGCACGGTTGACGTGATGATCGGCGCTGAGATCGACGCACTCAGCGACGCAGCGCTGGCACAGGCCATACGCGAGGTCGACGTCTTCGCCCGCGTTCTGCCGGAGCACAAGCTGCGCATCGTCGAGGCGCTGCGCCAGAACAACGAGATCACCGCCATGACGGGCGATGGTGTGAACGACGCGCCTGCCCTGTCCGCCGCCGACGTGGGCATCGCCATGGGCGAGCGCGGCACCGACGTGGCGCGTGAAGCCGCGGCGCTGGTGCTGCTCGACGACGACTTCTCGAGCATCGTGGCTGCCATTCGGGGCGGGCGACGCGTGTTCGACAACCTCCGACGGGCCGTCGTCTACATCTTCGCGGTGCACGTTCCCATCGCAGGTCTCTCGCTGGTACCGCTTGCGTGGAAAGGCCTGCTCATTCTCCAGCCCGTGCACATCGTTCTGCTCGAGATGGTGATCGACCCCGCCTGCTCATTCGTCTTCGAGAGCGCGCCCGAAGAGCGCGACATCATGCGCCGTCCACCTCGAAGCGCCGACGTGTCGCTCTTCGACACGACCGCGGTCTTGCGTGGGCTCTCGCAAGGCGCCACCGTGCTTCTCGCCTGTCTGCTGGTCTACGGCTTCGCCACCTCTGACACGCCCGACCCCGACCGCATCCGCACGATGACGTTCACCGCCCTGCTCCTCTGCAACGTGTCCCTGGTGCTGGCCAACCATCCGCGACGCAGCCGCGGAGAAGCACGCAGCGATGCGCGCGTCTGGGCACTCGTGGGAGGGGTGGCGGGCATGCTGGCCCTGGCCATCTACCAGCCCACCCTGAGCACCCTGTGCCACTTCACCCCGCTGCGCGCCCACGACTGGGTGCCATCCCTTCTCGGCGCGCTGGGAACGTGGGGCGCGATGCGGATGCTTCCCGTTCTCGGTGACGCCGCGAAGCGATAGAGGAGAAGCCTCCTGCAGACCAGAAGCCAGGGGCCACTCACGGGAGGTGTCGCGCGCGTGAACCGATCCATACGACAGCTGCGGGTGGGGGCTGCCCTGCTTGGACTTCTGCTCATCATGTTTCTCACGTCTTGCGGCGGCACGGGTGGCGGGTCGGCTGCCTCGGCCGCGTCAGACGGCGTGGGACTCGCCACCGCTG
>RGZZ01000137.1 GCA_010028905.1 Pseudomonadota bacterium
GCGGCGCGCCAGCTCGCCGGTGAGGTCGATGTCGTCGTGGTGGGAGGGGGGAACGCCCGCGTGTTCGCCGCGGACGCCGCGCTCCCGGACGGGGTGCGCTCCCTCGGCTACGTTGATGATGCGTCATTGCGGGCATTGTACGAGCATGCCTTGTGTCTCGTGTATCCCTCGTGGTACGAGGGGTTCGGCTTTCCCCCCCTCGAAGCCATGACCTGCGGATGTCCCGTCGTGGTCTCGCGCACGGCCTCCTTGCCAGAGGTGTGCGGGGATGCCGCGCTCTACTTCGATCCCCACGCAGCCGACGCGGCGGTGCAGATCGCTCGGCACGTTCGCGCCATCCTCACCGACGGGGCCGCGCGGGCGCGCTGCGTCGAGGCGGGCCTGCGCCAGGCCCAGGCGTTCAGCTGGGCCGCGTCGGCCCGCGCCCATCTCTCTCATCTGGAGCAGCTCTCTCATGCCTGATGCTCGCGCGCGCGCCGAGGGCAGCCGTTCGGCCTCGCTGGGCACCGCGTCCCTCCCGCACGGCTTTCGAAGCGCCATCGTGCACGACTGGATCGTCGACCTGGGGGGCGCGGAGAAGTGCCTGGCTTCGCTCTACGACATGTTTCCTTCCGACGTGTTCACCGTGGTGCACGATGACCGCAGCGTCACGCGCCTGGGCATTCCGCCGGATCGCGTCACCGATTCGTTCGTTGCCCGGCTGCCACGCGCGCGCCGCAGCTACCGCTCGTACCTGCCGCTGCTCCCCAGCGCGGTGGAGGCCTTCGACCTCTCTGCCTACGACGTGGTCATCTCGAGCTCGCACGCGGTGGCGAAAGGCGTGCTCACCCACGCGGGTCAGCTGCACGTGTGCTACTGCTACACGCCCATGCGCTACGCCTGGGATCTGTGCCACCAGTACCTGCGCGAGACCGGCCTCGACCGCGGCCTGAAGGGCCTCGCCGCGCGGGCGGCCCTGCACTACCTGCGCCTCTGGGACCTGAGCACCGTGAACCGGGTCGACCACTTCGTGGCCATCTCGTCATACATCGCCCGACGCATCGCGCGCGTGTACGGTCGCGAGTCGACGGTCATCTATCCGCCCGTCGACGTCGACCGTCTCGCCGTGGGCCGGGAGCGCGACGACTTCTACCTGGCCGCCTCGCGCTTCGTGCCGTACAAGCGCATCGATCTCATCGTCGAGGCGTTCTCTGCCATGCCGGATCGGCGCCTCGTGGTCATCGGCGATGGCCCCGACGCGGCCAAGATCGCGGCCAAGGCCGCGTCGAACGTGCAGCTGCTGGGGTATCAGCCGGATGATGTGCTGCACGATCACCTGCAACGGGCGAGGGCCTTTGTGTTCGCGGCCGAGGAGGACTTCGGCATCGTTCCGGTCGAGGCCCAGGCCTGTGGAACCCCGGTCATCGCGTTCGGCCGCGGGGGTGCGCGGGAGACGGTGGCCGAGGGGGTGAGCGGCGTCTTCTTCGAGGAGCAGACCGTGCGATCGCTCATCGATGCCGTTCACCGCTTCGAGAGCGGGCCGCCCCTGGCGCCACCGGACGGCATCCGCCAGCAGGCCATGCGGTTCTCTCGTCAGCGATCGAGAAGCACGCGGCGTTCGCAGAGCGACGCTGATGCTGGCCTTCCTGTTCGTCACGGCCGCCGTGCTCGGCGGCGCCGCGCTCACCTTCGTCTTCGAGGAAGACGCGAGCCTGACGTGGCGCCTCGCCTTCGGTGCTTCAGTGGGCCTCACGGCGGCGTCGCTCTTCGCCTATGTGCTGGCGTCGGTGCTCGGGCTCACGCCCATCGCGGTGTGGCTGGCCACCGCTGTCGCCCTGGCACCGCTCGTGCTGCTGCGCCGGCCGGCGCTGCGGGCGCGCCTCGTCGCTTCGATGCGGGCGCTTGCGACCCGCCCCGCGGCCCTGGCAGGCGTTGCGGTGACCGGCATCTTCGCCGTGGTCGTCTGCGGTCGGGCGTTCTACGTCACGCCTGGCGGCATCAGTGTGGGCGATGTGCACAACTTCGGCGACCTCACCTTCCATCTGGCCATCACGTGCGACTTCCTGTTCGGCCAGCGCTTCCCGCCAGAGCACCCCTCACTTGGCGGCGCCTCGCTCACCTATCCCTTTCTCACCGATTTCGGCGCGGGCGTGCTCGCCGTGGGCGGGCTGCCTCTCGATCAGGCCTACCAGGTGCAGTCGAGCATCCTGCTCCTGGCCCTTCTCGTGCTCATCCACGCCTGGTTCCTCGAGCTCACCGACAACGGCCTCGCGGCAACCCTCGGCGTGGTCATGTTCGTCTGCAGCGGTGGTCTCGGCTGGTTCGCCTTCGTGGGCGAGGTGTGGTCCGGCGAACGGGGGATGTTCCCGCTCCTCGGTGACCTGCCGCGAGACTACACCATCTCATCGACACCGGCCGATGGGCTGCGCTGGGGCAACATGATCACCACGCTGCTCATCCCCCAGCGCACCCTCGTGGTCGGTCTGGGGCTGGCCGTCACGGTGTTCACGCTCTGGTGGCGGGCGCTGCGCAGCGGCGATCAGGCGGGGGTGAACCGTCGCATGACGGCGGCAGGCTGTGTGGCGGGTCTTCTTCCTCTCGCGCACGCCCACAGCTACCTCGTGGTCATGGGGGTGGGGGCGTGCCTGGCGCTCCTGTTCTCGGTGCTGCACGTGGCCGCGGAGCCGTCTGATCCGCCTCGGCCGGGGATGGGCGCCTGGGGGCGCTTCGCCGTGGCGGCGCTGGCCATCGGCCTGCCTCAGATCGCCCTCGCCATGCGGGGGGCGAGGCTGCAGACCGAAGGGTTCATTGGCTGGAAGCCTGGCTGGGACAAGCCGGACGAGATGTCGTTCGTGATGTTCTGGCTGCGCAACACCGGGCTGCTCATCCCGCTCACGGCGGTCTCTCTCATCGCCCGCGACGAAGAGCGGCCGGTGGTGCCTCGGGCGCTGCGCTTCTACTGCGCCCCCTTCTTCCTCTGCTTCGTGGTGGCGAACCTGCTGCGACTGGCCCCCTGGGTGTGGGACAACATCAAGGTGCTGGTGTACGCCTTCCTCGCGGCGCTTCCGCTGGTGGGGCTCATGGTGGCGGGTCTGCTGCGCCAGCGGGGGGTGTCACGCGTGGTGGGCGCGGCCCTCTTCGTCGCCCTCGTGCTGTCGGGTCTCCTCGATGTGTGGCGGGTGACGTCGGGGCAGGTCGACCAGCCCGTCATCGACCGCAGCGGGGTCTTGTTCGCCGAGCAGGTGCGCGGGGTCACGCCGCCGGGGGCGCTCATCCTGCACGCGGCGGTGCCCAACCATCCTCTTGTGCTGAGCGGGCGGAGGCACTTCCTGGGCTATCCCGGCCACGTGTGGTCGCAGGGGCTTCCCCCGGGAACACGGGAAGAAGACATCAAGCAGGCCTACGCGGGCGGTCCCGCCGCGGTCGAGATGCTCCGCAGCCAGCATGTCGAGTACATCGCGGTGGGTCCCCAGGAACGTGGGGCGGTCTCGGTCAATGATGCCTTCCTGGCCTCCATGCCCGTTGTGCTGAATGTGGGGCCCTACTCCCTCCATCAGGTGAAGATCACGCCATGAACACTTCGCGCATCGCCGCTGTCGCCGTCATCATCGTCGGCGCGGTGCTGCGGCTCCACCAGCTCACGCTGCGCCCCTTCCATCACGACGAGGGGGTGAACGGCTTCTTCCTCACGCGGCTTGTGCGCGAGGGCTACTACAAGTACGACCCCTCGAACTACCACGGCCCGTCGCTGTACTACCTCACCGTGCCCCTGGTGAAGCTCTTCGGGCTGACCTCGTTCGCCCTGCGGTTCGAGCCGGCGATCTTCGGCATCGCCCTCATCGCTCTTGTGCTCTTCCTGGGGCGTCGACTCGGTGACTGGGCCGCCGTGGCCGCTGCCGCCTTCATCGCCCTGTCGCCGGGCATGCTGTTCTTCTCGCGCTACTACATCCACGAGATGATGCTGCTGTTCTGCATGCTCGGCCTCATCGTCTCGGTCGACCGCTACTGCGTCTCTCGGGGACAGGCCTGGCTCTTCTCGGCGACGGCCTCGGCGGCAATGATGTTTGCCACCAAGGAGACCGCGGCCCCCATGCTCGTGGTGCTGGCGCTGGCCTGGGGCTGCGCCTGGATCTGGATGAAGCTGGCGGGCGGTGGGAGTCCCGCCAGCAGCGAGAAGCCAAAGGGCAGGCGCGGCAAGAACCAGGCGGCGAAGGCCCCCGAGAAGGAGGCGCCTGCCGACGGAGGGCAGTGGCCTCACACGAATGTCACCGTGCTGCTCTGGATGGCCGTGGTGTTCGTCGCCATCAATCTCCTGCTCTACACGTCGTTCTACACCAACAGAGGGGGGCTCGTCGACGCGTTCAAGGCCTTTGCCTTCTGGACCAAGACGGGCGAGAGCTCCCACGTGCACCCCGTGACCCAGTACCTCACCTGGATGATGGCCGTCGAGCCATCGGTGCTGGTGCTCGGATTCATCGGTGTGGCGTTCGCCCTGGCGCGCCGTCCGAACACGCTTGTCGTGTTCTGCGCCTTCTGGGCGCTGGGCATGCTCTCGATGTACAGCCTCATCGCCTACAAGACCCCGTGGCTCACCATCAACATCGTGCTCCCCATGGCGGTGATGAGCGGGTATGCGGCCCAGGAGATGTTCGGACTGTTCGGTCGGCCCACCGGCGCCATCATCGTGGCGGTGGCGCTCGCCGTCAGCGGCTACCAGGCGTGGTCGCTGAACTTCGAGCACTACGACGACAACCGCGATGAGGTCGTCTACGTCTACGCGCACACCGTGCGTGATGTGAACCGCCTCCTGGCCGACATCAACCGCCTGGCCGAGCGTGACAAGGGGCTCGACAGCAAGATCGCCATCGTCGCCCCCACCTACTGGCCGCTTCCCTGGTACCTGCGCGACTACAAGCAGGCGCTCTTCCACGGCAAGATGGCGGCGCTCGACGACGCGTCGATGGCCATCTCAGAGGCCGATCACGACGGCGACCCGGAGCACGATCAAGACGCCGCCATGCGCGCCGCGGCCAAGACGGGCATGCAACCGGTGGGCACCTACACCCTCCGGCCGGGCGTCACCCTTGTGCTGTGGGCGCAGCAGCGTCTGGGCAAGCCGTGACCGCTCTGCGCCTCAGCGTCGTGGTGCCCGGCTACAACGAGGAGGCCCGCATCGGCCCCTCGCTGGAGCGCCTCGATGCGTGGCTCGGCAGCCACGTGCCCGGTGACTACGAGATCGTGGTGGTCGACGACGGCTCGCTCGATGATACACCCGCGCTCGTCGAGCGCCTGGCGCAGCGCATGCCGACCATCCGGCTCATCTGCAACCGTCCCAACCGCGGCAAGGGTGACGCCGTGCGCACCGGCATGCTGGCGGCGCAGGGGCGCCTGCGCGTCTTCACCGACGCCGACCTGGCAACGCCTCCGGAAGAGATCGGGCCCATGCTCGAGGCGCTCGAGCGCGCGCCCGTGGTCATCGGCACCCGGGTGCATCCGGACGGCACCGACATGCGCACCGCGTCGCAGACGCCCACACGGCGCCTGCTGGGGCGCGTGTTCACCTTCGTGGCCTCGTTCATCGTGGGGTTCGGCGTGAAGGACACGCAGTGCGGCTTCAAGGGGTTTCGCGCGGAGGCCGCCGAGGCCATCTTCTCGCGGCTGCGCACCGCGGGCTATGTCTTCGACGTCGAGGTGCTCTGTCTGGCGAGGCGTCTCGGATACCCCGTGGTGCAGCTCCCGGTGCGCTGGCGCGACCCGGGCGGTTCTCGGCTGCAGGCTCGTCCGGGCCTTGCGCTGCGCACCCTGCGCGAGCTGTGGCGCCTGTGGTGGCGGCTGCGCGCCTGAGCTTTCGGGGAGGCTGAGGCATGGGCGGGTGCCCGCGCTCAGGCCTCGCCCTCCGGCACCCCGCCCTCACGCTTCCACGAGAGCCAGCGCTCGAACACCGAGAGCCCATCGGGCACCACCTCCACCTGCTGCGCCCAGCGCTCGAGGGCGTCCTCCGCGATCCAGCCGCCCCAGGCGATCTCCTCGGCCTGGTGCGTGATGGGGCCATCCCAGGTGACGTCGTACACGGCGATGAACGCGCGATTCCGGTCGCCCTCGTAGCGATGCGTGAACAGGCGTCGCACCGCCCCGGAGGTGATGCCGAGCTCTTCGGCGATCTCGCGTCGCGCCGCCGTGTCGTACGACTCACCCCGCGCCACCACGCCTCCCACGAACATGTCGTACAAGCCCGGGAAGAGGTCCTTGGTGTCGGTGCGCTTGTGCACGTAGACCTCGCCGCGACTGTTGCGACACAAGATGCCCACCCCGCGGTGCAGCAGGTTCTCGCGGCGCATGCGCCCGCGGGTCGTGACCTCCACCACCTCGTCTCGGTCGTTCACCAGCTCGACTTCTTCATCTGCGCTCATGGGGGCCGGGGTTCGCCGTCGAGGGCTTTTTCCTCTGCCGTCGGTTCCGCGGGCACGAGCGCGCCGTGTTGCGCGACGGGGTGGCGGCGGTCGGTAGGACATGGCCTCCGCGCGCGGGAAGCCCCTGTGAGGCGGCGCAGCGGCGGGGGCGAGACCTTCTGCGCGATGTCGCGCCGCGCAGAGGGGGAGCCGATGACACAGGTCGTGGATTCGTCTGGTGAGCCGAAGCGGTCGATGATGGGATGGCTGATCGTGGCCGTGGTGGCGGTTGCGCTGGTCGCGGGCGCGCTCGTCATGAAGCGGGAGAAGGGCGCCGCACCCACGGCGGCGGCTACGGGCGTCGATGCCCTGGCTGCCGTGGTCCCGTCAGATGCCCTCGTCTTCCTCGCCGTCGACCTTCGGCAGCAGTGGCCGGCAGCCAAGCTGCTCGACGCGCTCCGCGTGCTCGAGAAGCAGAGCCCCGCGCTCTCACGGTCGGTCGAGGATATGGAGAAGGAAGGGGGCTTCAAGCTCGAAGAGGTCGCGAAGTGGTGGGCTTCGGCGGGTTGCATCGCCTTCACGCCGTCGGCGGGGCAGAAGGGGTTCACCCTGCCAACAAGCTCCGAGCAGCCGCCGTTCGAGCTCGTCATCGCGCTCTCGGTCACCGACGAAGGCGCGGCGCGCGCCTTCATCGAGCACCGGCTGAAGAAGGACGCGTCGTCTCCCAGGGAGAGCGAGCGCGAGGGCGTCAAGCTCTGGATCTGGTCTGGGTCGAGCAACAAGATGGAGCTCGGCTTCGCCATCGAGCACGGCCATCTCTTCGTCGGAACGGCCAGTCGCGTGATCGCCGCCGTGAAGGCCGCCGCGGGCAAAGGGCCTGCCCTGGCAGGGCAGCCCCAGTTCGTGGAGGCGCGCCAGCGTGCCAGCGGCCCCTTCAACCTCTTCATCTACGCGGCTGTGTCTGACGCTTTCGCCCCCCTCCTGAGTGCGTCGATGCAGAGCGCCCAGGTCGACCAGCGAACCCTCGAGGGGCTCAAGGCCCTTCCCTACGTGGTGCTTGCGAACGACTTTACCTCCGATCACGGGTCGGTCGCCTACATGAAGGTCGACCCGTCGTCGAAGAGCGATTTCGCCAAGGCGCTGCTCAGCCCCACGCCGCTCACGGCGCCCCTCACGCGGCTGTTCCCCCGCGCCTGGGGAGGCTACACCGCGCTGAATGTGAAGTATGCGGGCGCGGTTCTCTACCAGCTGGCGATGCTCTTGCCCGAGCCTCGCTCCAAGATCGACATGGGCCTGGCCATGATGGGACTTCAGCTGGGCTTCGACCCCTTGGGCGAGTTCGTCAAGGCCAGCGATGGCGACGTGGCGTGGTCGGCTGACATGACGCAGGGCCTGGGCGAGGGGAGCGCGCAGAAGCCAGGCGCGACCGCCGCGTCACAGTCGTTCCTCGTGGCCGTCTCGATCAAGGACAAGGCGGTTGCGGAGGCGCTGATCGGCAAGATCGAGCAGAAGGCGCACCTGTCGTCGCGCGTGGTCGACACGGTCGACGGTGTCGCGGTTCACGGGTATGACCGCGTTCCCGTGCTCTGGGCCACTGTGACAAAACCCGCCAGCGCGCTGCTGCTCGCCATCGGTCCGCGTTCGAGCAGCCTGCTGAAGGCGGGGCTGGGGTCGGCCGGGGCCGCACCTGCCGAGAGCGTGGAGGGTGTGGCTGAGCTGGAAGCCCTCCGCAAGGCCGCTGATGGCAGAGCGGAGATGGCTTCGTATCTCGAGCTAAAGCCCGTGATTGCCGCAATCATCGACGCCGTGAAGACGCTGCCCTCGCGGGGAGACGCCTCGAGCGACGCGATGCGCGCTGCCTTCCTGCGAACGCTCGAGGGCATGCGCGCGCTTCGCGCGATGTCGGTGGTGTCGGTCGAGAAGGACGGAGTGGCGGTTCACTCCCGCGGTCCCGGTCTGGACGCGGTTGCGGTCGGGGGTCCGACCATGACGGCCATTTCCCCTCGAGCCTGTCGCAGCTCGTGCCGAGCTACCTGAAGTGGGTTCCCACCTGCCCCTCGGCGGGGAAGGACACCTACTCCCCCTCGTTCCAGACTTCCGCGCGGCCGGACGCCTACACGGTGATCTGTGGGGGGCACAACCACGGCGGGGCCGGGCTGTCGCCCACCTACCCGCAGTACACATCGTTTCAAGGACTCCTCGAGCGATGACCTTTGCGGCGCGCGACCGGCCGCTTTCCGCTGTCCTCTGTCCCGTACCTCGGCCGGGCACGCCTGCGTCGCCAGGATCAGGGCGTTGCCGGCTTTCAACCTTTTTTCAGACGTCTCTCGTACACTGATGTTGGGGTCGGGAGAAGACCCGCTCCCCCGCCCGAAGCACACGACACCGACCTGAGTGGTCGGGAGAGGAGGACATGACGATGCCCGCAACCCTGCGCCGAGAGACTTCTGAGCGCGCCTGGTCGACTGCGTCCCACAGCGGCCGATCGGTGGGCGTGAGCCGTCATGTCCACGCTGTCCAGCTGGCGGGCCTCGAGCAGCGCGTCCGTCACAAGCAGATGATGGTGGGCTGGCTCGACGTGGTGGGCTCCCTCGTCAACGCTGCCGCCGTGCTGGCCTTTCTGGCCGCGGCCGCGGGAGTCGGAGCGGTCTTCGTCAGCTTCCGCAACGCCGAGTCCACGCTTCCGGGCCTGGCCGTGTTCCTGGTCTGCCTCACGGCGGCGGTGGGCTTCGTGGCCACCCGCTCCCTCGTCATCAACGGCAAGCGCGCGCTTTGCCGTGACATCGAGGAGACCCTGGCCGAGCGCAGCCGTCTCCAGTACCTGCGCTGATCTCCATCGGCCCGCGCGCATCTCGCGCATCGCGCGCTTCGAACGCAATGCCTGCCTGCTTCGTCACGGCAGGAGCAGGGCACGCTCCTCCGGCTTTGGCAGCGCGCACATCTCGTGCTTTCCGAAGATGCGATAGCGCACCCGCGCCACGACACGGTACCCCAGGTCGAGCAGCGGTGCGGGAATGACGCCCAGCAGCGCGCCCAGACGCCACGGGTAGGGCAGGTAGCCCGCGATCGCAACGACGGCCGCGCTTCGCATGCGAATGCCGCGGTCATCGACGAGGACGATGCTCTCGAGTGTTGCGGGAATCTGGGGATGTTGCGCGCGCAAGGCCGCGGCGGTCGTTCCTTGCAGGGGCGCGTAGCGCAGCACGCGCGCGGTGTCGTGGCGCACGAGCCAGCGCACCACTCCGTTGCAGAGGCCGCACACGCCGTCGAACAGCACGATGGGGGACGCGTCTTGCATGCGCAGGGCTTCGCCATTCCCCCCTCGGGGTTCTTCCTCTGCGCGAAATGTTCAGCCCGGGTTCACAGGCCGGACACATCGCGCGGCCTCGTTTCACCGGTGATTTATCGCGCTCTGACAGAATGAGGTCGATAGAACCACCGTCAGGCGGCATCGCATCGGTTGCGGCGCCGTGACGACGGATGAAGCAGGAGGCAGCCCATGACTCCCATGTCCTCGTACCTCAACCCCGGTCTTGCGTCCATGACGGGCTTTGGAATGCCCATGAGCGCGTCGCCGATGGCGGGGCCGCTGGCGTCGCCGGCGTTTGCGCCCATGGGCGACGCCACCACGCTCTATGGGGCCATGCCCGGTTCGCAGTGCGACCCCTACGGCGGGGGCAGATACGGTCAGGCCGCCAGCCAGCGCCCCAAGCCCGCGCTCAGCGATGAGGAGAAGAAGGCGCTGCAGGCCCAGGCCCGGGCCATCGGGGGGAGCAACGACCTCGACGGCGACGGCAAGGTGGGCTGTTCCGAGAAAGAAGCGGCCCAGCACATCCGGGACGACTTCAAGAAGAAGATGGAGAACGACCAGGCGCTGGCGGTGGGTGCCCAGGCCCTCGGCTTCAAGCCCAGCGATCTGCAGTGAGTCTTGCCGCGGCGCGTCCCTGGCCTCCGGAGACGCCGAACCCGCGCGTCTCCGGAGGGGCGAGGCGCACCGAAGGGGTGGAGGGAGACGACCATGACGATGGACATGCCCACGGAGGCGGTGGACCTGCTCAATGCGCTCTACTGGCAGTCGCCGGAAGTCGAGGCACGGCTCACGGCGTTCTCGGCCCTGCGCGATCGGGTTCGTCACTGGCTCGCCATTGAGGGGGCCTTCGCCATGTGCGACAAAGAGGCGGGACTTCTCGACAACCTCCGCTACCTGTGGAACGACATTGATCGGGCGACCCGCGCCCGCAACCATGCCGCCATGCTCGAGTGGCTGAGCACCCTTCTCCCCCAGGCCCTCGCGCTGCAGCACCGCATCGCCTGCGAGCGCGCGCAGGCGATGCGGTGCTGCAGCGCGAGGGCCTGGGGGAGAAGGGTGCTCAGCCACTCG
>RGZZ01000138.1 GCA_010028905.1 Pseudomonadota bacterium
ACGGGGCGGTGCGCGCGCTGGTGCTCACCGCCGCCGCCATCTCATTCGTCTCGCTGCTCGTGGTGAACGGTGTGGTATGGGCGCGACGGACCTGACCTTCCGCGCCGAGACCGGCGCCTTCACCCTCGATGTCGCTCTCGACTTCGACGACGGCTGGACCGCCGTGTTCGGCCCCTCAGGCAGCGGCAAGACCACCCTGCTCGACTGCGTTGCGGGCCTGCGCCGCCCACGCCAGGGGCGCGTCGTGATCGGCGGGGTGCCGGTCTATGACAGCGAGCGCGGCGTCAACCTTCCCGCGCGCCATCGTCGCGTGGGCTACGTGTCGCAGGAAGGGCACCTCTTCCCCCACCTGACGGTGCGCCAGAACCTGCGCTTCGGCTGCCCGAGCGCGCCGCAGGCCGACGCGCCCCTCACGCTCGATGAGGTCGCGGCCATGCTCGAGGTGGGCGATCTGCTCGACCGTCATCCTTCGTCGCTGTCGGGCGGTCAGCGCCAGCGCGTCGCCCTTGGCAGAGCGCTGCTCTCGGCCCCGCGGCTGCTGCTGCTCGATGAACCGCTGTCTTCGCTCGACGTGACCCTGCGCCAACGCGTCATGACCTGTTTCGAGCGGGTGCGCGCGCAGGTCGGTGTGGCCTGCCTCTATGTCACCCACGACATCGGAGAGGTTCTCCGCCTGGCCGATCGGGTGGCGCTGATCTCCGGCGGGCGCATCTCCGGATGCGCGCCGCCATCATCGGTGCTTGCGTCGCTTGCCTCAGCCGACACCCTCGAGCAACACGCCGAAGGGCTCGAGACCGTGCTCGAGCTCGACGTGGCCGGCCACGACCCGGACGACGGCGTCACGCGCCTCTCACTGGGGGGCGATCAGGTGCTGCGGGTTCCGCTGGTGCCACACCAGAACGAGGCACGGGTGCGGGTTGCGCTGCGCGCGGACGACGTCATTCTCGCCATCGGCCCCACCGGCCAGCTCAGCGCCCAGAACGCGATTGCGGCGACGGTGACCGAGATCGTGGACCGAGGCAACGCCCACTACGTGCGCTGCGCCATCGAGGGGCAGCACGCCGTGTGGAGCCACATCACGCCTGCCGCATTGCGGCGCATGGCACTCACAGAAGGCACGGGGGTGACCCTCATCGTGAAATCACACTCCGTGAGGCGGCCGTGACCTTTCAGCTGGCGGGGCCCTTCCCGCACGAGAACGGCGATTGCCCCTACCTGCCCGGGCTGCAGTGGAGCGCCGACTACCTGGCCTCGAAGGGCGACATCGCAACCGCGCCGCTCGAGACCCTTCCGCTGCAGGCCAGCACCTTCGACGATCCATCGGCGACCCTTGCCCAGGCCGTGCCGTCGGCATCGGCGCCCGGGCCAGACAGCCCCTGGCCCGAGGGGCTCGATGATCTCGACGTCTTCGACCGGCTGCTCGCCTCGGGGTTTCGTCGCAACGGTCGTCTCTTCTACCGCACCACGTGCGCCACGTGCGCCGAGTGCGTCTCGCTGCGGGTCGACGTGGCCCGCTTCGCGCCCACAGGCGACCAGCGACGCGCCCTCAAGAAGAACCGCGACGTCACCGTCGAGATCGGAATGCCCGCGTACACCGTCGAGAAGCGCGACCTCTATCAGCGCTTCGTAGCAGCCCGCTACCCCAAGGCCAAGGAAGACGACCTCACCGCCGAGGCCTACGGCTGGTTCTTCGTCGATCACATCGGCAACACGCGGGAGATGCGCTACCGCATCGACGGCAGACTGGTGGGCGTGGGCCTGGTCGACCTCACGCGCGACGCCCTTTCGAGCGTGTACTTCTACTTCGACCCGGATCTTGGGTCACGCAGCCTCGGCACCTACAGCGCGCTGCGTGAGATCGATCTCTGCCGTCAGACCCGCCGCCGCTGGGTCTACCTGGGGTTCCGCATCGCCGGCTGCAAAGCCATGCGCTACAAGTCGCTCTACCGTCCGCATCAGCTGCTCGTTCCGGGGGTCGGCTGGCGCGACGAGGACGAAGCCGAGGCCCTGCTCCGCCCCTGACCCGCGCGCGCCCACCAACGCTGCGCGCCCCAAGCCGGCGCTCGCGTGCAGCGAGGCTGTCGGCCCGCAACGTCGCGCCCGGCGTCAGATCATGCGCGACAGCACCCGCTCGAGAAGCACCCCCGCCATCTCACGCCGATAGGCCTGCGTGCTGCGCAGATCGTCGATGGGACGCACCTCTTCACGAATCAGCGCAACCGCTCGCGCCACCGACGCAGCGGTGAGCCCGCCCTCGAGCAGCGCGGCCTCGGCGCGCGGCGCCCGAATCACCGTGGGGGCCACCGCGCCGCAAGCGATGCGCAGGGTTGAGAACCCCGTCTTGAACCCACCCTGACCATCGGGGCCTTCGCCGCGGGGAACCGCCGTCACCGCCACCGACACCTTGCTGATGGCCTGCGACTGGCGCTGGCCCAAACGCAGGAACCCGCCGCGAACCCCCTCTTGGGCGGCAAACCACACCGCCGTGATCAGCTCTCCATCGGCCAGGGTGCTGCGTCGGGGGCCACTGGCGAGATCGGCCACGCCCACGCAGCGCATCTCTCCGTCGCGCCCCATGATCTCGACCTCGGCCTCGAGGGTGTACAGCGCTGGCACTGTATCCGCCGCGGGCGAAGCGTTGGCGAGGTTTCCCCCGATGGTTCCCCGCCAGCGGATCTGCGGCCCGCCGATGACGGCGCAGCCATCGACCAGGGCCGGCGCGTACAGACGGCAGAAGGGTGAGCGCGCGATCTCTTCGTGGGTGACGCGGGCGCCGAGTCGCACCCGACCGTCGCGCACCTCGATGCCACCCAGTTCGGCGATGGCCGTGATGTCGACCCAGCTCGACGAGGGGATGACCCCGTCCTTGTGCATCACGAGCAGATCGGTTCCCCCCGCCAGGAAGTAGTGCGGCGCAGGCGTCATCTGCACGTGCGCGCGCAGCGCCTCGAGTGACTTCGGGCGCGCCACGGTGATGGTGGCGGGAGGCTTGAGCTCGCTCAGCTGGGCGGTCATGCGCTCGCCTCCGACGCGGCCGCCGCGCCGCTCTCGATGCGTGCGGCGTGCAGCACCGCATTGAAGATCTTGGTGTAGCCCGTGCAGCGACAGAGATTGCCCCCGAGGCCGTACTTCACGTCATCGAGGGTGGGGTTCGGGTTCTCGTCGAGCAGCGCCCGTGCCGCCATCACCATTCCAGGGATGCAGAACCCGCACTGCACCCCGCCCTCGGCGATGAACATCTCTTGTACCGAATCAAGACGCCCCTCCCGGGCCAGCCCCTCGATGGTCACGAGATCGGCCCCCTCGGCCTGAATGGCCAGCATGAGGCACGAGTCGACCGGATGGCCGTCGACGAAGATGGTGCAAGCGCCGCACTCGCCCTTGCCGCACCCTTCCTTCGTGCCGGTGAGATGGAGGTCTTCGCGCAGCACGTCGAGCAGGCGATGCGTGGGGTCGACCCACACATCGGTGGCCTTGCCGTTCACGCTGCACTGCAGGCGAAAGGTCTTGTCGGTGGGGGTATCACTCGGCATTGGCGGTCCTCCAGGCTTCCCAGACGCGTTCGGGGGTGGCGGGGATCTCGCGCAGCCCCGCATAGAGGGCGTCGCGCGACTTCACCGCACCGCGCAGCGCGTGCGCGATGGCGTTCACCACGGCCGGCGCCACCCCGATGAGCGGGGTCTCTCCGAGCCCCTTGGCGCCGTACGGCCCCCATGGGTAGGCGTGCTCGACGATGATGGGCACGATCTCGGGGGCGTCCATGGGCGTGGGGATGATGTAGGTCGAGAACTGGTGGTTGAGGATGCGCCCCTCGCGCAGAAGGTGCTCCTCGACCAGGCCGTAGCCCAGCCCCTGCACCACGCCGCCCTCGATCTGGCCTTCACCCGTCTGGGGATTGATCATCTTGCCCACGTCGTGGCCGCTCACCACCTTGATGGGCCGCACCTCGCCGGTGCGGGTGTCGACCTCGACCTCGACGGTGTTGGCCGACCAGGTGTAGGTGACGTAGGGGTGGCCTTCACCCGTATCGGTATCGAACGTGGTCTTGGGGGGAACCGACCAGCCCTGGGCCGACAGCTGCACGCACAGGCCCGTGGCCTCGCGCACCGCGTCAGTGAACGAGAGCAGCGACACATCGTGACCGGCCTGCGCGAGGGCTTCGTGCATGCGCGCCTTGATCTGGCGACAGCCATCACGCACCGCGTTGCCCGACATGAGCGTGGTGCGGCTGGCCACGGTGGGGCCGGAGTCCGGCACGCGACTGGTGTCAGGCTCGACCACGCGCACGGCCGTCACCGCGCAGCCCAGCTCTTCAGCGGCGATCTGACTGAGCACGGTGAGCATGCCCTGACCGATCTCGGTGGTACCCACCGCCAGGGTGACGGTGCCATCAGCGGCCACCACAACGTTGGCCCCCGCAGGATTGAGATGCTTGCCCAGGGCCCCCAGACCCACGCCGTAGTAGGTGACGGCGAGACCGATGCCGCGCCGCACGGGGCTCGTGGGGTCTTGCGCGTCGTACTCGCGTCGCTTGCGCTCGAACTCGGCGGCCTCGGTGACCCGATCGACCACCTCGCGAAAGCCTACGCTCGACTCGAGCGGGTGGCCCGTCACGGTCACGTCGCCGTAGTCGAGCATGTTGGCGCGGCGCATGGCGAGGGGGTCGAGCCCCAGCTTCTCGGCCATGTGGTCGACGTGCGCCTCGCTGGCGAACACCACCTGCGGTTCACCAAAACCGCGAAAGGCTCCGCAGGGAACCGTATTGGTGCGCACCGCCCAGGCGTTCACCCGCGCGTTCTCGACGCGGTAGGGGCCGCAGGCGTGGATGAGTCCGCGCCACAGCACCACAGGCGAGAGCGTGGTGTAGGCGCCGCCGTTGAGGAAGTAGTCGACCTCGACGGCCTTGATGATGCCGTCGCGCGTCGCCGCCGTCTTGTAGCGGATCTTGCCGGGATGGCGCTTCGACATGGCCACCATGTCCTCTTCGCGCGACATGATGTACTTCACGGGGCGGCCCGTCTTCCAGGCCAGCAGGGCGCACAGCGCTCCGGGCGAGCTGGGGGCGTCTTCCTTTCCGCCAAAGCCGCCGCCGGTGGCCAGCTGCACGATGCGCACGAGGTTCAAGGGCAGCCCGAGCACCGCCCCCACGGCCTTCTGCACGTAGAAGGGGCACTGCAGCGACCCATACACCACAATGCCGCCGCATCCGTCTGGCGTGGCAATCACCCCATTGGTCTCGAGATAGGCGTGCTCTTGATACGGGGTACGATAGGTGGCCTCGAAGACCACGAGCGAGGGGTCGGCGAATGCGGCGTCGACATCGCCCCGGAGCACCTTCCAGTGGGTGTGGACGTCTCCGCGATCGAAGGCGTCTTCGATGGTGAGCACCGGCTCGAGCGGCTCGTACACCACCCGCAGCGCGGCCAGGGCGGCATCGGCCTGCGCGCGGGTCTCGGCCGCCACCAGGGCGAGGGGCTCGCCCGCATGGCACACCTCGCCATCGGCCAGCAGCAACCAGTCGCTCTTGATCATGGGAATGAGGTTCTGCCCGGGGATGTCCTTGGCGGTGAGCACCGCGTGAACGCCCGCCATCTTCTCGGCCTCGGCGGTCTCGATGCGCGCGATGCGCGCGCGGGCGTGGGGCGAGCGCAGCACACGGGCGTGCAGCTGACCGTTGAAGGCGAGGTCGTCGACGTAGCGCGCGGTGCCCTTCACCTTGTCTGGGGCGTCCGGTCGAGGCACGGGCTGGCCCACCACCTGCAAGGCAGGGTGATGGGGAACGAGGCGGGGCGGTGAGACGGTCATGCGTGTTCGCGCGCCAGCGATGCGGCGACGCTCTCCCTCCCTCGAAGCGCGGCGCGGGCGAGCGATGCGGAACGGTCGCGCGCCCCCTGGGCTTCAGCAATACAAGGGGGTTACGAACGCGCGGCGCGTTTTCCCTTCAAGACACGACGCCACGACTTGCCCCAGACGTCAGGCGAGACCCGCATCGATGCGAAGCACGGGGGGCGTATCGCGGGCCAGGGCGGCCAGCTCATCCGGCGTGTTCACGTCATGAAAGGCGCCCCCGTCATCGATGTCGACCTCGCGCACCCTCTGGGGATTGCGCCACAGCACCTCCCGCGCGCCCTGCGCGTGCAGCTCGCGCAGCTGGCCTGTGAGATCGAGGGGAAAGATCACGGGGTGTCCGCGACGGCCCTCGGGAGATCGCGGAACCACGATGCGGGTCACATCGTCGGCGAAGACCTCGCGTACGCGGCGCACGGTATGTGCCTGCAAGGTGGGCTGATCGACCAGGGCGAGGGCGATGCCGTGAAGGCGCGGGGCTGCAGTGGCGTCGTGGGCCGCCCCACCTGTGTCAGCGAGCAGATGCGCAAGTCCCACCGCAATCGATGACTGCATGCCGCGTTCCGGATCGGGGTTCGTCACCACCCAGGCGTGGGGCACGCGATCCACGACGGCCGCGCGCTCGACCTCGCGGCAGACCACCACGACCCGCGCCACGCCCCCCTGCGTGAGCGCGTCGAGCACGCGCTCGACGAAGGTGCGCCCCTCGTGCACGACCAAGGCCTTGGGGTATCCCATGCGACGGGAGGCCCCCGCCGCGAGAACGATGCCGGCCAGTGCTGGAGCGGTCATGCACAAGGCCTTCGCCGATGTCGGTCGACGCCCTCCCCTGCTTGTCGGGCACATGCTCCGCGCCGGCGTCGAGATCAGCTCGACAGAGCGGGCCGCCTTCGCCACGCCGACTTCGAAGGCGTGGAGGAGAGGCGCCCTCGGCGGAGTAGTCTGCGCTGTCATGAAGCGCTTGATTATCTCTCTGGGCCTGGCATTGCTGGCCTTCACCAATGGGTGCACCCCTCGCACCCCCCCAACAGAACCGTCGAAGAGCTCGGCCCTGCCGCCCGTCATCGGAACCCTCCCGCCGTTCACCCTCACCGATCAGAACGGGCAGACCGTCACCCTCGAGAGCCTGCACGGCCACCCGTTTGTGATCGACTTCATCTTCACGAGCTGCACCGAGTTCTGCCTCGACATGACCGACAAGATGCGCGAGGTGCGTGCGGCACTGGGCAGCGGCTCCCCCGTGAAGTGCGTGAGCATGAGCGTCGACCCGAAGAACGACACCCCGGCGCGCCTCAAGTCGTTTGCCGCAAGCCGCGGCGCCGTCGACCCGAGCTGGCTCTTTCTCACCGGCGAGCGCGCCACGGTGGGCACCATCATGCAGTCGCTGATGCTGGCCCCCTCGGGCGACCCCGCAAAGCTGAACCCGCAGCAGCACAGCTCTCGACTGGTTCTCGTCGACGGCGAGGGCAAGGTGCGCGGCTACTACCCCTACGACGATGCCGAGGCGCGCAAGCGCATCGTGCTCGACGCCCGCGCCCTAGACGCCGGAGGCAAGCCGTGACCTACGCCGACCTCCCCCTGGTCAACGCCACGCTGAACGGAATCAGCGCCTGTCTGCTCACCGCGGGCTACGGGTTCATCCGCCAGAAACGCGTCACCGCGCATCGCGTCTGCATGGTGAGTGCCCTCATCACCTCGGTGGCCTTTCTCACCACGTACGCCATCTACCACCTGCACGCCGGCTCAAAGCACTTCGTGGGTCCGGACGCCATTCGCATGGCCTACCTGGCGCTGCTGCTGTCGCACACCGTTCTCGCGGCGGCTGTGCCCGTGCTCGCGCTCATCACGCTCTCGCGGGCGCTGAAGGGCCAGCTCGATCGGCACCGCGCCATCGCGCGCATCACCCTGCCCATCTGGTGGTACGTCTCGGTGACCGGCGTTCTCATCTACGTGATGCTCTACCACGTCTCGCAATGAGGTGCGCCCACGCCGCTCGAGCGCGCATCACCGGACCCGCAGCGACCGCGCCTCGCGCCCGTCACGGAGTGCCGTGCTCTCTGGCCTGAGGGCCCCCCTTCGGCCGCTGGTGCGACGCGTGGCCGCGCCCATTGCGGCGCGCGTGTCGAGCGCGAATGTCGTCTCCGCGGCAGCCATCCCCCTGGCCCTCGCCGCCGCGGCCGCGCTCCGGCTGCAGCTCTACTGGTTGGCGTTCTGGCTCGGGCTCCTTGCGGCGCTCATCGACCTCATCGACGGCACCGTGGCCGAGCTCAAGGGCCAGCGCTCTCCACAGGGCAACTACTACGAGACCATGGTCGACAAGGCGGTGGAGGTCATCATGCTGGTGGGGGCAGCCGCCGCGCACCCCACGGCCACCGCCCTTGCCGTGGGAGCCTGCCTGATGGTGGGGTTCTCGAAGGCGCGGGTCGGGCTGGTAGTGATCACCGACAACCACGACTGGCCCAGCATCGGGGATCGTGCCGACCGCATGGTGGTGTTCCTGACCGGCGTGTTCTTTGCCGGGTGCGGCGCGGGGGAGACCGCAATCGGCATCGCCCTGTGGATCTTCCTCGTCATCTGCGCGGTGGGGCTCAAACAGCGCCTGGCGCACGCGTTCGCGCTCATCGACGGCGCAGAGCGCGATGGAACGCTGCTGCCCTATCTCGGGAAGCCGGCGCCCACAGGGGTCACGCCGCCTTCGGCGGAGCGCCCGGACGGCTCTCGCGACGATACCACTCCATGAATGCAGCCGCGAGATAGCAGATGAACAAGATCTCGCCGAAGAGCTTCATGAAGATGCCGCCGAGCGCCTGATCCTCCATGGGGGTCAGCGAGACGATGCGTGGCGCCGCCGCGTACGTGGGATAGTAGACCTCCCCCGTCAGAACGAGAAAGCCGAAGAGCGGGATCTGCGTCACCGACATGAAGAACAGGTAGAGCATGCGGGGGCCCGCGGTGAGGCGGGGGAAGTCGCGAGACGGGCTCAGCACGGGCCACCACATCTGGATGGCGCTCAGCAGGAACATCACATGCTCGGCCTCGTGCACCTGTCGATCACGCAACGCAAACTCGTAGAGCACGGGGATGTGCCAGACAGCGAAGACAATGTTGAACGAGGCCAGGGCCACCACCGGGTGCGTGAGGAACGCAAACACCGCGCGGGTGGCGCGATTACCGGCCAGCGGCTCGAAGACGAACGACGGCAGCGACGCGAGGATGATGGGGGGCAGCACGAAGATGAGCACCGAGTGCTGCAGCATGTGGGCACTGAACAGGAAGCGATCGCCCGCCTCGTCGAGGGGCGAGCCCACCGCGAGATAGAACAGCACGAGGGCCACGTCGAAGAGCAGAACGCTGCGAGTCGGAAACGGGGTCTCCGCCGCAAGCCGCTTCCACCCCATGCGCACCGCCATGCGATACAGCACCGCGACGGCAAGGATGCCGCCGATGAGGTCGATCTCGGTGTTCCATTCCCAGGTCACGTGCGTTCCACATCCTCACCCGCGGCGCGTGCTGCGCCGCGGGGACGAGCCCCGTCCGCCTCGCCTACTTCAGGGTCAGCAGGTAGGCCACCAGATCTTCATACTGCTGGTCGCTCATGCGATCGCGGATTCCCGCGGGCATCGCGCCGGTGTAGCCGGGAACGATGTACACCAGCGGCTTCTCGATGGACTCGCGGATGTAGGCCTCAGCCGTGTAGTTCGGTCGACGGGTGGCCGCACGCGTGCCGATGCCGTCGAGTGCCGGTCCGGTGTTGCCGCGGGCCGCCGGGATCTCGGTGATGTTATGGCAGGCCGCGCAACCCAGCTCCTCGATGACCACCTTGCCGCGCTTGGCGTCGGCGGGCTGGAGCTTCTCCTTCTCGACCACGACGGGCTCCGGCTTCTCGAGCGCGTGGATGTGCATCAGCGACTTCACCGACAGAATCGACCCCAGCGCGATGAACAGGCCGATGGTGAACAAGAACGTGAGGAAGCGGCTGTCGTAGTAGAGGTGCATGAAGAACATCACGACGAGCGCGAACTTGCCGATGGAGAGCACCGCGAGCGCCGTGATGCCGAGCCACGTCGGAATGGCGTGGACGTAGGGAATGATGAGCTCGATGACCGTCACCACCGTGAGGATGACGGCGATCTTGATGTAGGTGCCCACCGTGGCGTGATCGGCGTGGGCGGCCTCACCGTGTCCTTCGTGGGCGTATGCTGCGTTCTCGGCGCTCATGCCTTCGGCACCCCCGCGTTCTGGAGGATCTCGAGCAGGTAGACCACCGTGAAGATGACGATCCACACGATGTCCACGAAGTGCCAGTACAATCCCGCGATCTCGACGTCCAGGGCGCGCTTGGCGTCGAACTTGCCGTTGAACGAGTAGATGAGCAGCGACGCAAGCCACAGCACGCCGATGGCCACGTGGGTGCCGTGCGTGCCGGTCAGCAGGTAGAAGGTGCTGCCGAAGAGGTTCTTCGAGAGCGTCAGCCCCTTCTCGTGCACGAACTCGGTGAACTCGTAGGCCTGGAAGCCCAGGAAGATGAGCCCCAAGAGCACCGTCAGGCCGCACCAGATGCGGAACCACTTGATGTCGTTGCGCTGGATTGCAGCCAGGGTGAGCACCATGAACAGCGAGCTGGCCAGCAGGTCGAAGGTGCTGAGCGAAGTCACCACCACGTTGAAGGTCTCGTACGGGAAGGGCCCCTCGGTGTGCCGGTGGTGGTACACGAGATACGTGAGAATGAGAGCCCCGAAGAACATGCAGTCAGACCCGAGAAAGGCCCACATCATGATCTTGCGGTGCGGAATTCCGAGGCATCCGACCTCGTGGTCCACCTCTTCGTGGTGGCCGTTGGCTGCCAGTTCGCTCATGATTCTACCTCAGGATTGATTTCGTAT
>RGZZ01000139.1 GCA_010028905.1 Pseudomonadota bacterium
CTCAAGCTCCCGCCGCCGACCCCGCAGATGGCCGACGCCCTCAATCCGTTCAACGCCAACCCGTTCGATGGCGTGAGCAAGATCGACGCGGTGAAGTTCCCCGTGAAGGACGCTGTCAGCGTAACCGATCTGAAGAACCTCATCGAAGGCTGGTGGCTGACCAGGAAGGAGTTCAACGAGCAGTCTGACGCGCTGCTCTCCAAGATCGCCATCTGGCGTGGCAATGAGCGGCTGAGCAGCCTGCAGGACTACCGGGGGCGCGTGCACTTCCGCTTTCCGGGCGAAGCCGTGGAAGGCGTGGCCGGCTTCGGCGCCTATGGCAAGAACGGCGCCGTGAACGCATTGGTGCTCTCCCACGACATCGCACTCAGCAACGGGGTATACCTCATCACGCAGTCGCTGACCAACCACTTCGGCGTGGAGTCGACGCCGCTCACCACCGAGGTGGTGGACGACCTCTGGACGGGAGATGGCTCGGGGCCAGCCACGATCTCCCTTCAAGACACCGTGCTCATCGTGTACGGCGACCTCGACATGCGCGGCCTGACCGGCGACAACAGCACCTTGTATGTCACGGGCAACCTGTTCCTGAACGGCGGCAAGCTCGAGTCTGGCGAGAAGGGCATGCTCGTGATGGCCAGCAACGTGGTCATCGAGGCGGAGGGTGACTTCCGGGGCGTCATCGCATCGAAGGGAAACATCACCCTCAAGCCCCTCAAGAACTCCGCGCGCCTCAAGATCCGTGGCGGGCTGCTGGCCGAGGGATACGAAGGGGCCGACGCCATTGCCGACTCGACCGGTGCCCTGCGCATCAAGTCCGGCGCGCCCATCACCGTCAGCAACACCACCTTGACCTACGACCGCGCCTACACCAAATCGCTGAACCGCCTAGGCACGACCCGCGTGCTGATCCACCGAGAGGTTCTCTGACCCGCGTGCCCGACCAGAAGGCTCGACGACACCGCGCGTTCCACCTGCTCTTGCTCGTGGCCATGGCTTGCGCTGGCGCGCTGGGCGCGGTCTGCTCCGCCCCTCTGCGGGTCCCCCCCCTCACCGTCAACAGCAACGAGACGGAAGCGAACTGGGTGGGCGTTCGCCCGACCGGCACCTCATCACCGTGGATACAGGTGGCGAGCAGAACACCGGCAAGCATCACGCTCCCGCTCGCTGATCACGATGCCGCACCCGCGGCACAGTACGACATCCGGGTCGAGAGCCGAGGATGGCTCCTGCGATACGGGGCCACGCGAGAAGGCTACCGGCCGGGGTTCGATCTCGACCACATCGACTTCCACCTGCGATATGAAGGCCTCAACCCCCTAGCCATCGCCGCCGCCGCGGCGCTCTTTCTCATTCCCACCGCTGGCTGGCTGGTGACCCGGCAGCGCAAGCGTCGCGTTGAACTCGCGCTGAAGCGCGTCGAGCGCGAGAAAGAGGTCATGGCCACGACGAAGGTCAGCGACCGCGCACTTCCACAGATGCTGGGGCGAACGCTGACCACGACCCACGGGCGACGCTTCGAGGTGCTGCGCCTGGTGGGCAATGGCAGCATGGGCGCGGTCTTCGAAGCCGTGTCGCACGACCGCACTGACGAGAAGACCGAGTCCTGGGCCATCAAGATCCCGTTCCGCGAGGCGGTGGTGCGCTCCGACACCCATCGACGCTTCCTGCGAGAAGCCGAGATCTGCACCGGGCTTCGTCACGCCGGTCTGGTGCATGTGCTCGACTGGGGAACCCTTGTCCTCGATGATGACCCCGAGGTGAAGCAGTGGCCGTTTCTCGTCATGGAGATGATGGGCGGCACGACCCTGGGCGACGTTCTCGACAGAGAAGGGGCGCAGGGGCTTCCCCTCGACCGTGTGATCGCCTGGTCGCGAGAGATCGCCCTTGCGCTGCAGCAGATGCACACGCAGTCGATCGTTCACCGCGACCTGAAACCCGACAACATCTTCGTGACCCCGACCGGCCATCTCAAGATCGGTGACTTCGGCCTGTCCGGACACGTCGACCGTCACTCGGTGACGGCCTCCGGCGAGACCTTCGGCACCCCGCTCTACATGTCTCCGGAGCACCTCGAGGCGCAGAGCATGACCCAGGCCAGCGACATCTACTCGCTCGGCGTGATCACCTACGAGATGGCCTGTGGAAACCCCCCATTCGTGGCAGACACCGCCATCGCGGTGCTCAACCGGATGCTCACCGAGAAAGCCGTTCCGCTTGCGAAGAAGCGAAGCGACATCCCACCCGAGCTCAACGAGCTGGTGAGCGACATGACCGAGCGCAGCCCGGAGAAGCGCCCCGCGATGGAGGAGATCCTCGCCCGCCTGTCTCGCGCCGCGAGAAACGAGCCGCCATCGCATCCTGACGTCGCTGCACGAGAGACCTCGGGGCCCCACGAATGAAGACGTCTGCCAGCCCCACCTCGCCGGTCAGCGTCACCGCCGCCCGCCCCTCGCGGGCCGAGCTTGCGGCCCTGTTCTCGAACCTGGGCACCATGCTGGCAGCAGGTCTGCCTCTCGCTCGAAGCCTTGACGCCCTTGCCCAGCAGGGCGCCACACCCGCCATCCAGCAGACGTGCGCGACGCTTCTCACCACCGTCGAGCGAGGCAAGAGCCTGTCTGCGGCGGTGCAGCAGAATCGACTGGTCTTCAGCACCATGCATTCGCGCACCATCGAAGCGGGTGAGCGTACCGGACGCCTTCCACAGGTTCTCACGCAGCTGGGGGCTTGGGAAGACCGTGACCTCGCCTTGATCCGGACGGTCTCGGGCAGCCTCACCTATCCGCTCACGGTCTTCGTCTGTGGCGTCGCTCTCGTGGCCATTCTGGGAGACCGCGTGTTCGCCACCCTGACCCCCATGCTGCGGGCCAGCGGCAAGACGCTGCCCCTGCTCACCCAGGCGCTCTGCTCGATGAGCGATCTTCTCCGCCAGCCCCTGGCGCTGGCGCTGCTGGCCCTGGGCGGAGGGGCCACCGTCTGGATGCTGCTGCGCTGGGCGCGCACCGAGCAGGGCCGATACAAGGTCGACCGCGGCCGCGCCAACGTGCCCGTCTTCGGCGCACTGTCGCGCAAGCTCTTCATCGCGCGGTTCTGCCATCACCTCAGCCTGCTCTACGCTGCCGGGATCCCCATGCTGTCAGCGCTCGAGACCTGCCTGGGCATGATCGACAACACGTGGCTGCGCGGTGAGGCCGAGGGGTGCATGCGACGGCTGAGGAACGGAGCCACCCTGACACAGAGCCTGGCCGAGACGGGCCTGCTCCCCCGCCTGGCCCTTGGCATGGTCGAGGTTGGCGAGCAGACGGGGAAGATGGACGTGATGCTCGACAAGATGGCCGAGATCTACGACCAGGAGGTCTATCTCGCCATCGACACCATGATCCAGGTGCTCGAGCCCGCCCTCATCACGGGCATGGGCGTGGTCGTGGCCGTTCTGGTCATCGCCGTGCTGCTGCCGCTGTATCAGGTGGTAGGAGCGTAGACGAGACGCCTACCACCCTTTTGACAGCGCGTGGACCACGTCGACCACGCCGCCGAACATCCCCAATCCGCTCACGTGACCCGCAAAGACATGCGCGGCCATCTCGGCCACCTTGCCCGGGCACGTCGGGTGCAGCGCGTGAAAGGCCTCGTGGGCCAATATGACATCGCGCACCGTGGCCGCATCGACCCCGCTGCCGCAGGTCTCGAAAGCGCGCGCGACCGTGGTGAGCGGACCCTCGTAGATGGTCACGCGCGGCGGTTCGAGATCGAGGTGGGCACGCACCGTGGCGGTACCGAAGGTCGAGGGAAAGGTCGACGTGGCGACGGCCACGCCACGCGACACAAGCCACGGCTGAACGGGCTTCGCGCCGAGGGCGGCCGCGGCCGGCTCGGCCACCGCGCGCGCGGCAGCGAGTCGCTCCGGATCGAAGGTGCGCTGGTAGAGCTCGAGCCAGGTGGCCACGAGCGCTTCCTCGCCCCCCCCGCGGAGCGCAGACCACGCCTCGTGCGCGGGCATGGCGCGCAGGCGCGAGATGCGCCGCTGCTTGAAGGCCATCAGGCGTGGGCCTTCACCAGGAAGAACACCTTCTCGGCACCGATGAGCGACGTGAGATCGGCCCGCGCCATGGCCATCATCTGGTCGGCTGACTGCAGCGCGGAGAGATCGATGACCTTTCGGCCGGCCACCACCTGCACGGCCGGGACCTGGGCGCCTGCGTCGCCGTAAGAGGTATGTTGGGAGATGACCCCCTCGAGCGCCTTCAGCGCTTCCGCGCCGCTGGCCACCGACACCCGCCCCTCCGGGACCTGGAGCTTGATGCTGCCGCGCCCATCGGTGACCCACGCGGTGGTGCGACGCGAGGTGATGAGCCCGAACAGCTTCTTCTGCTCGCGCACGCTCTCGTACACGTGCAGGAAGTCTGTGGCGCCCAGCGGCTTGACGGCGACGTCGGCGCCCGCCGACTCGCGCACGGCCGCCATGCGCCCCTCGTCGCCCACATCCTGCGAGAGCACGTCTCGGGCCGAGAACTCCACCGAGCCTGTCGCGGTGGCGCGCACCACCTTCTTCTGACCATCGACCTCGACCAGCACCTCCACCGTCGACGGATCGGCCCCCATGGCCACCACCCGCCTCTCAACCTCGGCGCGCAGGGCAGCCAGATCTTCTTGCGTGGGGTCGAGCATGTTGCGCTCGATGGTCTCCTTGACCATGGCCAGCGCCGCACCGATGGCCGAGATGACCTCGGCGCGCGGCGCGATCTCGAAGGGCAGCTTCATCACCTGGGCGAGCCACGCCACGATGGCGGCCGCACCGCCGCCTCCGCCCACGAGCTTCACGGCGCGATCGCCCATCTCATACTCCTTGAGCAGGGTCTCGACCGTGGGCCGCACCTTCGCGGCGGCGCAGTCGAGCATCTGCCGCGCCAGTGCGTCAGCGGTGGTGCTGAGGAAGGCCGCGGCGGCCTCGAATGCGGGCCTTGCGTTCGCTGCGTCGGCGCGGGCGTAGTCGCCCTCGGGCACGGCGCCGACGAGGTTGGCCGCGTCGGTGGTGGTGAGACCGACCCGAGCGCCATGCGCGTCTTCGATGACAAGATAGGGCGGGTCTCCCGCGATAGGCGACACCTCAGACACCTTCAATGCCCCTTGCAGCGGCGTGAACGACGCGTACCCCACCCCAGCCAGGTGCGCGCTGCGCGGACCCACGTCGATGCCCGTGCCATCTCGTCGCAGCAGGCTTCCTCCCGCGATGCCGAGGGTGCGGCTGTCGAGGGTCTTGAGGTAGGTCGGATGTCCGCCCAGCACCGCCGACTTGATGGCGGCGCGCCCGTTCTTGATGAGACAGATGTCGGTGCTGGTGCCTCCCACCTCGAGGAAGACCGCATCGCTGGCGCGCAGGTACATGAGCGCTGCGGCGATGCCCGCGGCGGGGCCGCTCAGCAGGGTGAGCACGGGGCGCTTGCGCACCTCGTCGAGCGACATGACGCCACCGTCGCTGCGCATGACCATGAGCGGCGCCTTCACGTCGAGCTTCTTGATGCTCGCATCGGTCATGAGCGCGGTCTCGATCATCTTGGGAAGGATCGACGCATTGAGCACGGCCGTGCGCGTGCGCACCCGCAGCCCGTAGAGGCCGGACATCTCGTGGGTGCCACAGGCTGGCAGTCCCGCCTGGGCCGCCATCTCCATGACCGCCACCTCACCGCGAGGGTCATCGACGCTGAAGGCCTCTGCCGCCACCACCGCCGTGACTCCTTCATCGGCCATGCGCCGCAGGCCGCCCTTGATGGCCTCGGTGGCACCATCATCGCGTGGATTCACGAAATCGAGACGGCTGTCGAGGTGCTTTCCGGGCGCGAGCTCGATGGGGCCGAGGTTCATGTCGGCCTTGGCCTTGATGGCCTCGACGCCGCTGCCCAGCCCCATGACACCCACCTTTGCCACGTCGCCCTCGAGCAGGGCGTTGGTGGCCTGCGTGGTGCTGTGCGCCAGCAGCACCACCCGTCGATCGGGGCCCGCCTCATCGCGAAGCTTGCGGAACGCCTCGACGATGCCCCGCGCCACCCCCTCCTGCGCGCGATGCGTGGTGGGCGTGACCACGTGGGCCACGACCTGCAGCGTCTCGTTGTCGACGGCCACTGCGTGGGTGAAGGTTCCCCCCACGTCGATGCCCACGCGAATGGGGCCCGCCGCCCCGCGCTGGTCGCTCTGCGTTTCGCTCATCCCATCACCTTCCCGTAGACCACCGCGTACACGAGGGCGATCAGCACGAACCCCCACACGAATGGCAGCGTCTTCTTCATCAGCTCCTCGGTCGACGTGTGGGTGAACTGGGCGATCCACACGTTGGCGGTGTTGGTCGGATCACACACCCCCTGCACCTGTCCCACCCCGAGGAACGCGGCCATGACCGCGGCCGCCGGCAGCAGGTGGTTCGACAGCACCAGGGCTGCAAATCCTGCGCCCAGGCCGATGAAGTTGAGCGGCCCGCGATACAGGGCGAGGGGCGCGAGCAGGGTGAAGAAGGCCACGAAGCCGAACGGCGTGCCCGGGATCACCGCGCTGATGAACGGCGCCATGACCGCGCTTGTGGTCGGATCCATCATGGCGTTGAGCACCATGCCGATTCCGATGAAGAGACCGATGACGGGCGACATGTCCTTTAGCCCTTCGAGGATGCAGGCCGTGAGATTGGAGATGACGCGCGCGGGCTCGGTGGTGAGCAGCCCGTACAAGATGCCCGCGAGGAACGCGGGGATGATGGGCCAGTGCAGCCCCATGATGAGGCCGATGGGCACGAGGGGGGTGAGCAGCGCCGGCGCGGGGACCTGCGGCCCGCTCGATCCCAGATCGAGGGCCCAGGCGAGGCGACGCGACTCCGCGCGCGACTCGAGGAGCATGAAGACCGCGGCCGTGAGCGCGAGCAAGGTGCCGTAGGCGACCGAGAACTGGCGCACCGTCGCCAGATCGAGCTTGAGCACGTCGATGTACGTGCCCATGTTGGCGAAGTTGAAGCACCCGCCGATGCTGATGCCGAAGAGCATGAGACAGGCGGCGAAGCGCGGGCTCAACCCGGCCCCGATGAGGATGGGCAGGGCCAGCGACCCCACCATGATGACGGCCCCCAGCCCGGTCAGCGACATGAACACGAGCGACACGGCGCAGGTCATCACGAAGGCCAGCGCCATCTTGTGATCGCCTGCGTACTCGGCTGCCACACGAACGATGCGCTGGGCGATGCCCTGGCGCATGACCACCTGCGACAGCACCGCGCCGAAGACGGCGAACATCATCGCTCCGGCCAGGCGCGACGATCCCTCGGTGAGGATGGTCTGGAAGATGAAGTCGCGCACGTTGGGTGGGGCCTTGCCCCCTTCGATGGCCACCGCGGTCAGCGGAAGGCCGCCCGCAAACGCGGCGATGAGGCCGATGGCCACCGCCATGACGGGCAGCGCGAGCAGCGCGGGCATCTTGCGGGCCATCATCAGTCCGGCCAGCACGAGAAAGACGAGAACGATCAGCGAACCGTACAGCATGTTGGAATATTATTCAAGAACGCGTCCATACCTGCCCGTCCGGCCACGATCCGGCAAGCCGATGCGGGGAGCGCGTGTTAACATTGTGAACGAGATGTTGCAGAAGCATTGCCGATTCTTTGCCGAGTTAACAATTTGTTTACACCTGCGCAACATCTTGTTCACATCCCCCCCCTACGATGACACTGTGGGGTGAGGTAGGCTGACAGTTCCAGGCAGGCTGCAGCCCACGTCACCCCACAACTGTGAGAAACAAGGCCCCAAAGACTTGCCCGACATCCCAGCAGAGAAGGCCGTCGATGACACCGCAGCGACGCCGTCTGAAACGGAACGGAGCCAGACCCAGGTGACCCCCTCTCTCCCCCAGCAGAACCGCAGAGTCGTGAGGTTGCGCTGCAACTATCCCGTGACCTGCTCCATGCTCGGCAAGCGATTCACGTCGCAGGTCGTCGACATGGGCCTCGAGGGGTTGCGGCTCGAGGTTCCGCTGCGCGTCGAGCGCGGCCAGCTCATCGCGCTGCGATACGAGGGTCCCACCACCTGCTATGACTACGACACCGTACAGGCGCGCATCGTCTGGGCCCGCCCCCATCCAAGCGGGAACGGGACCCTGGCGGGCGTGGCCTATGTCAATCCTCCCGCCTATCTCGAGCGTTCATGGATACGGCATCTGCTTCGTGTCTTCGATCTCGACAAGCTGAGCGTGCACGACCGTCGGCGCGACGTGCGCCTGCCCATCTCTCTGCAGGCCACGGTCGACTCGCGCAACGTGGTGGAGCAGGCCTGGGTGCGCGACCTCGGCCTCGGCGGCGCGCTGGTCGAGTGTGGCCGTGAGCTCGAGGTCGGCACGCACGTCACCATCTTCCTGGTCTCCGCCGAGGGAGAGCACGTCTCGTTCGAAGCCACTGTGGTGCGCACCGTGCGAGGTTCGACCAGCAGCGTGTGGATGTCCGGCCTGCAGTTCACCGGCCCCGCCGACGAGTGCCGAGAGCATCTCGGCCGCGTGCTGCGCGCCCGCGCGTTCGAGACCTGACCGCAACAGCCGAGGCGGCGCGCAGGGAAGCGACGCAGCAGCGCGAAAAACAAGGTCTGCGCGACGCCGCCCCCCCGCTTCGCGCTTCACATCACTTGCAGGCAGGTGATTTCCATGGACAGCTTGCCCTACGTCGCGCGATGCGCTGCAAAGGGGGCCCTCATCGGTGCCCCTCTCCTCGCCCTCACCGGTTTTGTGAGCGGCATCGTCCTCATGGCCTGGTTCCAGATGCCCGTCCCTCCCCTCATCACGTTTGAAGCGGGCCTCGTGGTCGGCACCGTGCTTGGAGGCCTGGTCGGCCTCATCGTGGGCTACCGCATCTCACGATGCGTCCTGTACACGCTCGTCTTGATCGGCGGCGCCCTCGCCCTGAGCAGCCTGCTCGGAGCCCGCCTCGACCTCGGGCTCCTCGAGCGTCTCGCCCTGGTCGGAATCATCGTGGGTGCGAACTGGGGGCTGGTCTCCGGCCAGCGGCCACCGGGAGAGGAACCCATCCATCACGCGACCCCACAGGGGTAGAGGAGTCTGGTCATGTTCATCAAGCAGTACTATCTGGGCTGTCTCTCTCACGCATCGTACATGATCGGAGACGAGGAGACCCGCAGCGCCATCGTCGTCGATCCGCAGCGCGATGTCGACACCTACATCCGCGACGCCGAAGCCAAGGGGCTCACCATCCGAGACGTTGTGCTCACCCATTTCCACGCCGACTTCGTGGCCGGCCACCTCGAGCTGCAGAAGCGCACGGGCGCCAACATCGTGCTCGGGGCAAAGGCGGAGGCGGCCTATCCGTTCGTGCCCAAGCGCGAGGGCGACACCATCGAGTACGGCAGCGCGCGCATCCAGGTGCTCGAAACCCCAGGACACACGCCGGAGAGCATCTCGCTGGTGGCGTACGACACGAAGAGCGACCCCGCTCGACCCCAGGCCGTGCTCACGGGAGACGCGCTGTTCGTGGGCGACGTGGGCCGCCCCGACCTTATGGTGAGCAGCGGCCACAGCGCCAGCGAGCTGGCCGGAGCGCTCTACGACTCCCTGCACGACAAGCTGCTGCGGCTTCCCGATGACACCGTGGTCTACCCAGCCCACGGCCCCGGATCGCTCTGCGGAAGCGGCCACACATCAGACACGAAATCCACCATCGGTCACGAGCGCGAGAGCAACTTCGCCCTCCAGCCCATGTCGAAGGAGCAATTCGTCGACACCCTGACCCGAGACCTCACCGAGGCGCCGGCCTACTTCGCGCGCGACGCCGTTCTCAACAAGGCCCAGCACGCCACGCTCGAAGACGAGCTGACGCGGGAGACCCAGCCGCTCTCGGTCGATGAGACCGTGCTGCTGAAGAACCAGGGCGCGCAGGTGCTCGACGTGCGCCCCCCCGACGACTTCGCCGCGGGCCATCTCAACGGAAGCGTGAACGTCGGTCTCGACGGCCGTTTCGCCAGCTGGGCAGGCATCCTTCTCGACGCGACACGCCCCATCGTCGTGGTGGCATCGCCAGGTCGCGAGGAAGAGGCCATCTTGCGACTGGGCCGCGTGGGCTTCGATCAGGTGAAGGGCTACGTCGACGGGGGCCAGACCGCCATCGCCACGCGCCCGGAGCTGGTGGGCACCACCCCCCGCGCCACCGCCGCTGAGGTCGCCCATCGGCTGGAGAGCGCCGAACCGCCCTTCGTGCTCGACGTGCGCACGCCGGACGAGTGGAACACAGCGCACATCGAAGGAAGCGTGAACATCCCGCTGTCTGAGCTGGCAAAGCGCCAGGGCGAGATCCCGCACGACCGCCCGATCATCGTGCACTGCCAGAGCGGCTACCGCTCATCGATGGCCATGAGCCTCCTCGAGCAGCAAGGGGGAGACCTGACGGAGATGACCGGGGGGATCGCCGCCTGGCTGCAGGCGGGGCTGCCCACCGTTCACACAGCAGCAGCACGCTGACCGAAGGCGAGTGCCCCGCGACCGAGACGCGAGGGACCGCCGCGCGTCAGCGCGAACTTGACGTGCATGCAGTGCCCTTTCTGTCAAGGTGAGATCAGTGACAGCGCCATTCGCTGCCGTCACTGCATGAAGAGCCTCATGCCGTCGTCGTACGGCAGCGCT
>RGZZ01000140.1 GCA_010028905.1 Pseudomonadota bacterium
TTCGCTTCTGCACGTGAAGGCGCCCGGAGTGGTGGTGGCCGGTTCGGCGGGCGGTGCCCTGCACGGGTTCGACGCCCGCACAGGAGGGCTTCTCTGGCGATATGAGGTCGAGTCGCCCAACGCGGTGTCTCTCTTCGAGCACGACGGCCTTGTGGTCGTGGTTCAGCCCCGCAACGTGCGCACGGCGCAGGCCGCCCATCGCACGCCGGATCTGCGGGTCGAAGGCCTCGACGCGCGCACCGGATCGATGCGCTGGCGCTACGATACCGCCGCGACGCTGCGAGAGGCGACCGCGCTGCCCGACGCGCTGCTCGGGCTGTGCGTCGAGCTCGCGGCGCCTGACAAGGATGCCCTCATCGCCCTCGACCTGAACACGGGCGCCCCACGATGGACGAACCCGTGCAAGGCCTCCCTTCTCCATCTCGAAGGCAACGTGCTGTACGCCGTCGCGGCAGAGAGCGAGACCGCCCTTCGGCTCATGGCCATCGACCCTGTCTCGGGCAAGACGCGATTCACCCGTGACGGCCTCCGTGGAACCCCACAGACCAGCCCCGCCCTGGCCGGTGACACCGCGGTGATCGTGACCGCGGAGAGCCAGAGCGGTGACGAGAAGAAGCGCATCACGCGCCACGTGTACGGCGTCTCGACGAGTGACGGCGCCCTCCGCTACACCCTCGATCTCGATGGCGCCGAGGTCGATCGCGTCGCACTCGAGGGAAGCACGCTCTACACCGCCGGCGCGTCGTCGGCCGACCGCTTCACCGTGGGCGCGCGCGATGCGCGCAGCGGGCGCGAGATCGCCCGCGCCGAGAAGGATGGAGCGCTCGAGACCCCGCTCACCGCGCTGCCTGGAGGGTTGGTGATGGGCGTGGCTCGAAAGGAGGCAGACAAGACCCGTCACCTCTTGCTGCGCCTCGACCGCGCCACCCTCGCCACCTCGGCGACCATCCCCCTCGATGACGCGCCAGGGGAGAGCGCCCCCACGGAAGCCGACGGCCCACAAGGGCGTATGCTCGTGGCGCAGAGCGGCAGCACCCTGGTGGGCTTCGCGCTCGACTCCAGCAAGAAGGCGCTCGAGGTGACCGTCGACCTGGCGACCCCACCGCTCTTCGTCGGCAACAAGATCTTCTTCGGCGACAACAACCTCTGCCTCACCGCGATCGACATGGCGAACCCGACAGACGGCGTCTCGCGCATCTGCACGAAGGCCTGGTTCAACGGCGAGCGCCTGCCCAACCTCACCTTCGTGGCCATCATCATCGCCCTCATCATCGCCTTCATCGCTCGCGCGAAGCGCGACAGCAACCTGTTCATCCGACGGCTGCCGGGGCTGAACGCCATCGACGACGCAGTGGGGCGCGCAACCGAGATGGGGCAGCCCGTTCTGTACGTCTGCGGCACGCAGGACGTCGACGAGATCGAGACCCTGGCCGGGCTCTCCATCCTGGGGCACGTGGCGCGGCGCGCCGCGGAGTACGAGACGCCGCTGCTCGTTCCCACCAGCCGCTCGGTGGTGATGTCGACCGCCCAGGAGGTCGTGCGCGAAGCGCACTACAAGGTGGGTCGCCCCGACTCATATGTTCAAGACAACATCCGCTACCTCACCGACGACCAGTTCGGATACGTTGCCGGCGTCGACGGCATCATGATGCGCGAGCGACCCGCGGCCAACTTCTACATGGGCATGTTCTTCGGCGAATCGCTCATCCTGGCCGAGACGGGACACGCCACCGGCGCCATACAGATCGCCGGCACCGCCCAGGCCGCACAGCTGCCCTTCTTCGTGGCGGCCTGCGACTACACGCTCATGGGCGAGGAGCTGTTCGCCGCGTCGGCCTACCTCTCGCGAGATCCCCGCGAGGTGGGATCACTGAAGGGCCAGGACTACGCCAAGGCGCTCATCATGGGCGTCATCCTCGTGGCCAGCCTGCTCTGCCCCTGGTGGCCGCAGATAAAGGTGTGGATCGCGCCATGAGGAGGACGCCCCCGCCGTGAGACGCGAGATCCCGCTGGCCATCAGCTTCATCGCCGGACTGGTGATGATGCTGCAGTACTACAGCCCCCGCATCGACTATGCCGGCGGGTTCTTCGGCGATCGAGGCCTGGGCGATACGTTCCTGTCGTGGTTCAACATCGTCACCGTGTTCGCGTTCGTGCTCGGCGTCGTGAGCATGCTCGCCGTCAACGGATCGAAGATCGTGAAGAAGCAGGAGGGGTGGGGCTACAACCTGCTCCTCATCGCATCGTTCTTCATCACCCTGGGCTTCGGCGTGTTCGGCGGAACCGAGCGGGGCACGACGTTCTTCTGGATCTTCGAGTACGTGTACGGTCCGCTGCAGTCGACCATGTACGCGCTCCTCGCCTTCTTCATCGCGTCGGCGGCCTTCCGCGCATTCAAGGCGCGCACCATCGAGGCCACGCTCATGCTCGGCACCGCCTTCATCGTCATGCTGGGCCGTGTTCCCATCGGTGAGACCATCTGGACGAGCGTGGGGCTCGATCACATCATCCCGGTGGGCACCCTCATCGATCGGTGGATCATGGGGTCGTTCACCACCGCGGGGCAGCGCGCCATCCTGCTGGGCGCCTCGGTAGGCGCCATCTCGGTGAGCCTCAAGATCCTGCTCGGCATCGAGCGTTCGTACCTGGGAGGCGACTGATGCTGCTGTCGGCGCTGCGTCGCCTCGACCGTCGATGGGTCTACCTCGCCGTGCTGCTCTCGGCGGCGTTTCCCATGATGTTCGGGGTCAAGCTGCCCGCCTCGCCCCCCACGGTCGCGGCGCGCAAGCTCTTCGACGAGGTCTCCGCGATCCCTGACGGGAGCGCCGTCATCGTCTCGTTCGACTTCGAGCCCGGCAGCGAGGTGGAGCTGGCCCCCGCGGCCCTCGTGGTGGTTCGACAGCTCTTTGCCCGTCACTGTCGCATCGTGTCGCTGGCTCTGTGGCCAGCGGGGTCGACCGAGGCACGCAAGCATCTGGGCATGGTGGCCGACGAGTTCGCGCGGGCGGGAACCCCCAAGGTCTACGGAGTCGACTACGTGAATCTGGGATACAAGGCCGGCGGCGCGGCCGTTCTCCGTCAGATGGGCTCGAGCTTCTCCACCGTGTTCCCGAAAGACGTGGACGGCACGCCGGTCGACCAGCTCCCACTGATGACAAAGGTGAACCGGTTCCGCGATGTGGCCTTCGTGTTCAGCTTCTCCGTGGGCACGCCCGGCATGCGCGAGTGGGTGAACGTGGTGAACACCGAGTACGGAGTGAAGATCGGAGGCGCCGTAACGGGGGTGAGCGTTCCCGAGACCATGCCGTTCCTCGACTCGGGCCAGCTCAGCGGGCTGCTCGGCGGGCTGCGGGGGGCCGCCGACTACGAGACCCTCGTGCATCAGCCCGGCAGCGCGACGGCCGGGATGAACGTGCAGAACTTTGTGCACCTGCTCATCCTCGCCCTCATCGTTCTGTCGAACATCCTCTACTTCACCGATCCGGCGCGACGTCGCCGTCGGGCGAAGAACCGCTAGCGAGGCGCGCGATCATGCACACCGACGTCTCCACGTTCATCGGCGTATGGGTGGCCGCGCTGCTCACCCTCTGCATCTTCAGCTTCCTCTACAAGGACAACCCCTTCTACAAGTTCGCCGAGTACCTGTTCGTGGGATGCTCGGCCGGCTACTGGATGGCCATCCAGTACAAAGAGGTCATCCGCCCCAACCTCATCGACCGCCTCGCGCACGCGGCCACCGAAGCACAGGCTCACCACTTCAGCAGCGACTGGTCGTACCTGGTGCCGGCGGGGCTCGGGCTGCTCATGGTGATGCGCGTCTTCCCCAAGGTGGCGTGGGTGAGCCGATGGCCGCTGGCCTTCATGGTCGGTCTGAACGCGGGCTTCACCATCGTCTACTACATGGAGGCGCGCATCCTCAAGCAGGTGAACGCCACCATACTGCCGCTGGCGGTGAGCGGAGACGTCGCCCAGAGCGTGCAGAACGCCATCATCGTCATCGGCGTGCTGTCGGCCCTGGTGTACTTCTACTTCTCGGTCGAGCACAAGGGCGTGTTCGGCGGGGCGTCGCGCGTCGGCGTATACGTGCTGATGATCGCGCTCGGCGCGTCGTTCGGCTACACGGTGATGGCCCGCGTGTCGCTGCTCATCGGCCGCATGATGTTCTTCAAGAACGATTTCTGGCCGGTTGTCTCCCACGCCATCTTCGGCGGCGGTTGACCCCATGGATCCCCGTGCCGACCTCGCCCCCGTCGAGGCTGACCGGCCGCGATGGATTGAAAAGGCGCGCGCGGCACTGATCGGCGCGAGCCAGATCGATCGCCGCGCCATCTACCTTCTGGTTCTGGCCGCTGTGGCCATCCCCACGTTCCTCGCCGTTCCCACGAGGGTCCCCCCCACGGCGTCCGTCGAGGCGGTCTACACCCGCATCGAGGCGTTGCCCCCGAGGTCGCTGGTCTGGGTCCCCTTCGATCTCTGGGCCTCGAACCGGGCAGAGGTCGGTCCCGGCGCGCTGGCCGTCATGCGCCACCTGATGCGTCGAGGCCATCGAATCGTGGCTACCTCGCTCATCCCCGACGGGGTCTCGATCTCGGAGGCGGTGATGGGAAAGGCCGCCGCCGAGACGGGCCGGACCTACGGCACCGACTGGGTCGTCCTGGGCTACAAGGCGGGCAACGCCACGGTCATCAAGCAGGCCTGCGGGAGCCTTCCCGCCGCGTTCCCGGTAGACATCCACCACACCCCGCTCGACCAGCTCCCTCTCACCCGCGACCTGCGCAACATGCGCCAGGCGGCGCTGGTCTTCGTGGTGTGCGACAACAACCTGTTCGACGGCTATGCGGCCATCGCGGCCACAGAGAACAAGATGACGGTGGCCGGCATCACGAACGCGGTGATGGTGCCGATACTCACGCCCTACGTCAACGCCGGACAGATCACGGGGCTCCTGGGTGGGCTGCGGGGGGGCGCTGAATACGAGTCGCTGACCGGGATTGCCGGCGACGCAACGGCGGGCATGACCGCCCAGTCGGTCATGCACCTGCTCCTCATGGGGCTCATCGTGACCGCGAACGCGTCGTACGCCGCTGAACGAGCAGGCCGACGAGGACGACGCGGCCCGAACGCGAATGCGTGAATATGAATCGCACACCTACCGCCAGCTACAGCATCACCGTCCGGGTCGCCATCGAGAACCGCCCGGGCCGCTTCGCCCAGCTCGCCACCGTCGTCGGTGAGAAGGGGGCCTCTCTCGGGGCCATCGACCTCATCGAAGCCACTCGTGGGCACATGATCCGGGACGTGAACATTGCCTGCTCCGACAGCCAGCACGCCCGAGACGTGGTCGACGCGCTGCGCGCCGTCGACGGGGTCACCGTGCAGGGGGTGGCCGACCGCACGTTCATGGTGCACTACGGCGGCAAGATCGAGATCGCCGCCAAGCACCCGCTGCGCACGCGAGACGACCTCTCGATGCAGTACACCCCTGGGGTGGCCCGCGTCTGCGAAGCCATCCATGCCAATCCGGACGAGGCCTGGCGGCTCACGATGAAGCGCCACATGGTGGCGGTGGTGAGCGACGGATCCGCGGTGCTGGGCCTGGGCAACATCGGGCCGCTGGGCGCGCTCCCCGTGATGGAGGGCAAGGCCGTGCTATTCAAGAGCTTCGGCGGTGTCGACGCCTTCCCCATCTGCCTCGACACCACCGACGTCGACGAGATCGTGCGCACGGTGAAGGCGCTGGCCCCCACCTTCGGCGGCATCAACCTCGAAGACATCTCGGCCCCCCGCTGCTTCGAGGTCGAGGAGCGCCTGCGAAAGGAGCTCTCCATTCCCGTGTTCCACGACGATCAGTGGGGCACGGCCATCGTGGTGTCGGCCGGCATGATGAACGCCCTGAAGGTGGTTCACAAGACGTTCGATCAGGTTCGCATCGTCATCAACGGCGCGGGAGCCGCGGGCACGGCCATCGCCCACATGCTCACCGAGTGCGGCGCGCGTCAGATCGTGGTGTGCGACCGGGCCGGCGCCATCCACCGCGAGCGCACCGAGCACATGAACGACCGCAAGACGGCCCTGGCGGCGGTGACGAACCCGGGTTGCGCTTCCGGACGGCTCACCGACGTGCTGCGCGGCGCCGATGTCTTCATCGGCGTCTCCGACGCCGACGTGCTCAAGCCCGCGGACCTCGAGACCATGGCAGCCGATCGCATCGTCTTCGCCATGGCCAACCCGGATCCCGAGATCGCACCGGAAGACGCCATCGACCACGTGGCGGTCATGGCCACCGGTCGCAGCGACTACCCCAACCCAGATCAACAACGTGCTCTGCTTCCCCGGGATCTTCCGCGGCGCGCTCGACTGCCGCGCGTCAGAGATCAACGCGGCCATGCGCATGGCCGCCGCCCAGGCCATCGCCAGCGTGGTTCCGGAGAGCGAGGTGCACGCCGACTACATCGTGCCCAGCGTCTTCGACAAGCGGGTCGGTCCGGCCGTTGCCAAGGCGGTGGCGAAGGCGGCGGTGAAGAGCGGGGTGGCGCGACGCACGCGCGGCTAGGCATGCCATCGCTGCTCGATGTCACGGTGCATCCGGCCCGCGCGCGCCCCGTGGCGACCGTCGGGCTCGTGGTCTATCTCTGCGCGACGTCGATGGGCCTCGGGCAGCTCGCCTCTCCCCTGCTCGACCTCTCCCCCAGCGCGTGGAGCGGGCTTCTCACCGTCGTGTTCCTGGCGCTGCTGCATCGCTGGTTCCTGCCCACGCGCTATCGCCTCGACGAGAGCGGGTTCGAGGTCCGGTGCCTGACCCCGCGGCACTATCCATACGCCCGCTTCCGATCGTGCACCGCGCAGCGCCGCGGATGCTGGCTCTCCCCCTACACGAACCCCCGCCGGTTCGACAGCTTCAGAGGACTTTTCGTGCCCCTGGATGAAACCGAGGCCAGCGCGCGCCTGCACGCGCTGCTGAGAGAGAAGATCGATGGACGCCCTGCCCACCCTGCCTGACGCCCCCGACGCGCCAGACGACGATCCCGCGGCCGACGCGCACCTCCTGGCGAGAGTCGCCGATGAGATCGTGCGCCGCCGACTCACCACGCCAGCCATCCTCTTCCTCGAATCCGTGAAACCGCTGAACGTCGTGGGGAGCCAGATGCTCTCCTTCCTCGATCCCATCATGCGGCTCTTCCTCACGGTGCCAGAGGTCACGCGCTTCGCGCGCCTGCTCGAGCGCCGGGACACCATCGAGCGGCTGATCTGCGACATCGAGGCCGCCCAGGACGCCAGCGACCAGGAGAGCCGCCCATGAGCATCGACAAGGACAAGATCACCAGCATCCTCGCCACCGACTGCGGCAGCACGACGACGAAGGCCATCCTCATCGAGAAGCAGGGCGACACCTTTCGCCTTGTCACCCGTGGCGAGGCCCCGACCACCGTCGAAGCCCCGGTCGAAGATGTGACCGCCGGCGTGCTCAACGCCGTGGCCGAGGTGCAGGAGCTGGCCGGACGGCGCATCCTCGATGGCCGCCGCATCATCAAGCCGAAGACCGGAGACGAGGGGGTCGACGTCTACCTGTCGACCTCGTCAGCGGGCGGCGGCCTGCAGATGATGGTGGGGGGCGCCATCAAGCAGATGACCGCCGAGAGCGCGCAGCGTGCGGCCCTCGGCGCGGGCGCCATCGTCATGGACATCCTCGCGGTGAACGACGGGCGGCAGAACCACCAGCGCATCGAGCGCATCCGCAAGCTGCGCCCGGACATGCTGCTGCTCAGCGGCGGCACCGATGGCGGCTCGATGCGCCATCCGGTGCAGATGGCTGAAGTGGTTGCCGCGGCCGACCCGAAGCCGCGCCTGGGGCTGTCGTACAAGCTGCCCGTCATCTATGCTGGCAACAAGGAGGCCCGTCCTGAGGTCGAGCACCTGCTGGGTGAGAAGACCGAGCTCCTCGTGTGCGACAACCTGCGGCCCACCCTCGACGTCGAGAACCTGCAGCCCTCGCGCCACGAGATCCAGAAGCTCTTCCTCGAACACGTGATGGCCCAGGCGCCAGGCTACCGAACCTTGATGACCTGGACCGACGTCGACATCATGCCCACGCCGGCCGCGGTGGGCAACATCATGCAGCGCATCGCCGAGCGCGACCGCATCACCATTCTGGGGGTCGACATCGGGGGGGCCACCACCGACGTGTTCTCGGTGTTCAACGACCCCAGCGGCGAAGGCACGGTGTTCAACCGAACGGTGAGCGCCAACTACGGCATGTCATACTCCATCTCGAATGTGTTCGCAGACGCGGGCCTGCACAACATCATGCGATGGGTTCCCTTCGACCTCGAAGAGCGCGACCTGCGCAACCGCATCAAGAACAAGATGATCCGCCCCACCTCCATCCCCTCGCTCCTCGAAGAGCTCATGATCGAACAGGCCATCTGCCGCGAGGCGCTCCGGCTGTCGGTCGATCAGCATCGGGCGCTGGCGACCACGCTGAAAGGCGTGCAGAAGGAGCGTACCATCGCCGACGCCTTCGACCAGGACGGGGACGGAGACAGCCTGGTGGACATGATGGCCCTCGACATGGCCATCGGCAGCGGTGGCGTTCTCTCGCACGCGCCGCGCCGCCAGCAATCAGCCATGATGATGCTCGACGCCTTCCTCCCCGAAGGCGTGACCCGCCTCACCGTCGACTCCATCTTCATGATGCCCCAGCTCGGCGTGCTGGCCGAGGTGCACCCGGAGGCGGCAACCCAGGTGTTCGAGATCGACTGCCTCGTCTATCTGGGCACCGCGGTGGCGCCGGTGGGTCCGAACAAGCCTGGCCGAAAGGTGCTCGACGCGCGGCTCACCATGCCGGATCAATCGGTGATCGACGTGCCCCTCGCCTACGGCGAGCTGAAGGTGGTTCCCCTGCCCGCGGGCCAGACAGCGAAGGCGGTGCTCACCCCCGTCCGCGGCATGGACGTGGGCGCCGGACGCTCGCAGGCGCGCGAGGTCGTCCTGCATGGCGGGGTGTGCGGCATCATCTTCGACGGGCGCGGACGTCGGCCGTTCGAGATGCCCACCGACAAGGCGAAGCGCATCGAGAAGCTGGCCGAGTGGAACAAGGCGATGTCGCTCTACCCCGAGCCCCCTCGCCCCCCGCTCGAGACCGCGCGCGCCCACGCGGGAGGGAACCCCTGATGGCCACTGCATACACCCCCGGCTTGAAGGTCTCTCGGGCCACGCGCGTCCTCGAGGAACGACGCCTGCCCCTGCGCGGCGAGGTGCTGGTCGAAGTGGGCCAGCCGGTGACCGCCGACACCGTGGTGGCGCGCACCTACCTGCCGGGACGGGTCGAGCCGGTGAACGTGGCCAACAAGCTCGGCGTCGAAGCCCGCGAGGTGCCCGCCACGATGCTCAAGCAGCAAGGCGAGGCGGTGACGAAGGACGAGCCCATCGCGCGCAGCAAGGGACTCTTCGGCCTGTTCAAGAGCGAGGTGCTCTCTCCGCGCACCGGCAAGATCGACCTCATCTCGGAGACCACCGGACAGGTGATGGTGCGCGAGCCGGACGTGCCTGTTCAGGTCGAGGCCTGGGTCGATGGCGTGGTGGTCGAGGTGATTGCGGGCGAGGGTGTGGTGGTGGAGACCTACGGCACCTACATCCAGGGCATCTTCGGCATCGGAGGTGAGGTGACGGGCGAGCTCGTGGTGGTGGCCAGCGGTCCAGACAGGCCGCTCGAGGCGACCCAGATCACAGACGGTCACGCCGGCAAGATCGTCATCGGGGGCTCATACGTCACCCATTCGGTCATCACCGAAGCGATGAAGAAGAAGGTTGCGGGAATCATCGTGGGGGGCATTGACGATGCCGACCTGCGGGCCTGGCTGGGGTACGATCTCGGCGTGGCCATCACGGGATCAGAGGAGCTTGGACTCACCCTGGTGGTGACCGAGGGCTTCGGGCAGATCACCATGGCGGCCAAGACCTACGAGCTGCTCACCGCGGCGGCCGGACGCAAGGCCTCCATGTCCGGCGCCACCCAGATCCGCGCGGGCGTGATCCGCCCCCAGATCATCGTGCCCCAACCCATGGCGTCGTGGCCCTCGCAGCGGGCCGAGAGCGAGGCCGAGAAAGGGCTCGTGATGCACGTGAACAGTCCGGTGCGCGTCATCCGCCAGCCCCACTTCGGAGCGCTGGCCAAAGTGGTCAGCCTGCCCGTTGACCCGGTCGCCATCGAGACCGAGGCCCGGGTTCGCGTGGTCGAGGTCGCCCTCGAGAGCGGTGAGCGCTTGCTGCTGCCCCGCGCCAACGTGGAGCTCATCGAGCTGTAGGTCGCCGCGGCGAGCGGCAAGGGCCAGGGCCTGGCCGCACTACCCGTCGACGCGCTCGAGCGTCTGCGCCGTCGTGACCTCGAAGCGCATCGATTCCTGACGAACCACGACCCGGCTCTCGCGATGCTGGCGAGAGAAGCCCCCCCAGGAACGGTCGAAGTCGGCGCTGCCGTGCCCGTCGAGGGTGAAGGTTGTGGGATCTCCGCCGTCATCACTGTCATACGAGAGCTCGCGGAAGATCGAGACGAGACGTATGACGCCCGGCTCGACCGCGGCAACGCGATGCTCGCGCACCTGCTCGACAGGCGCGACCCGTCGCGGTGGCGTCGACCTGTCTCTTA